>NZ_JARDAL010000038.1:0-45330 GCF_048957595.1 Acinetobacter sp. AS5
AAAATATAGAAATAAAAATAACTCAAAGGAGGATTTTAAGTATTTAAAACCAATTCTTCAAATGAGGACACGCCCTAGATACTTATTGTTTATTTAGTAAACGAATGGTAGAGCCAAGATATACTTCACTTATACAGCTTGTTAAGCTCGGTCAAAATCTGTATTGATCTAAAAAGTACGTGTAAGAATGGCCAAGAAGCAGCGTAAACCCAAGAACTCTTTTTTTCAGTTTTTAAATGATAATAGTATTAAAGTCATTCTGGGCGTGGTGGCTTCGAGCAGCTTCGCCATCGCTTTTGGTCAGGAAAAAATCAGTCAGTGGGTGTCACTATCCTCTTCCAGTGATTCTGCCTGTCTGAACCAGTTTTATCGTGATGTACCGCCATATTTGATGAAAGACAGCCTGAAAAAAGACAGCTATTCGCTGTGTTTTAATGGCTTTAATGTCGGTTATTCCGGGGTATCTAAAACGCCACTTTGGGTTGCAGAAGCCTTAACGCCAGCACGCTTAAGCCAGAAAATTCCCCGTGAAGATAATTTTCATGAAGAAGATCGGGTCAGTGCGAAGCATCGTGCCACATTGGCGGATTATCGTGGTTCAGGTTATGACCGCGGTCATATGGCGCCGAATGCGGATATGCCTAACAAGGCCGCGCAGTCTGACAGTTTTTCATTGGCCAATATGGTGCCGCAAGCGCCCAAGAATAATCAGGAAGTCTGGCGCAAGCTGGAGGAAGCCGTGCGTGCGATTGTAACCAAACAGCATAGGGATGCTTATGTTGTTACAGGGCCTGTGTTTGAGGGAAAACGACTCAAAACCATTGGGCAGGGCGTGATTGTGCCAACTGCCGTGTATAAGGCGGTGTATCTGCCCAAACAGGGGATTAGCGGTGCCTATTATGCACCTAACAATGATTCACAGCAGGTCAGGGTGGTCAGTATCTGTTATCTGGAAGAGAAGCTGGGGGTTAATTTATTCCCGCAACTGACCGAGCAGCAGAAGCGTAACATCTATCAATTACCGTTGACTGCAGCTCAGGTTAAGGCCAATCAAGACATTAAATATATGCGTTGGGATGCGGAAAGCCAATGTGCGGAAGAAGCCGATACCGCCAGCATTCAGGCTCAACAAAAGCAGTTTGCTTCAGGACAGTCCCAGACTGCTGAAAGTAAGTTGCCACAGATTGATGAGGAAACCAAGCAGGCGCTGATCAAGCAGTTGGTGGATATGCTGGTGCAGTATTTTTTACAATTGTTGAGATAATGTAGAGCATCTTGCAAATCATCTATGTTTAGCTCAGTGTGATGAAAAGAGAATAACAATGAGGGAACGAGATGTTTAAGCCTTTTGTGGATGGAAATGAGTCTTCGGCAATCTATGACCTGACGCTGGAAAATCAGGTCGATTGTGTCAGTCTATATGGAAACCTACAGATCACTAAAGATCAGGTTGGTTTACAGGCTGCCAGAAAGTTGCAGGCCTTTATGAATGAGGTGGTGACAGCCCTGGAGCAGGAAAATCTCCCTGAGAAAATTCAGCGCCCACCTGAACAGGAAATCGAAAATCCATTTCTATAAAAAATGCTTTAAGAAACCATCGTTTCCTTATCAATTTGATTAAGAACTATAAATGGTATTGTTCTTTCGCCACTGTTGTGGAGTTAAACCAGTCCAAATTTTAAATGCACGTTGAAAAGCACTTTGTTCCGAATAGCAAAGTAGCAAGGCAATTTCTTGTAGGCTCAAATGCGGATCTTTTAAATATTCCGTTGCGAGCATAAAACGTACTTGTTGCACACGTTCTTGAAAGGTGGTGTTTTGCTGTTGTAAGTGGCGTTGTAATTGTCTTACCGATAATCCTAATTTTTCTGCAATAAAATCGATTTGATATTGATTTTTTTGTAATCCAGTCAAAATTGCATGTTGTAGACGTTGATCGAGTTGAGTGGAATTGGGAAGCTTATCCAATAAAGCTTGAGCTTGTTGTAGCAACAATTGCTGTAAAGTGTGATCGCCTGTTCGAAGTGGCTTAAAGGCTTCGGTAACAGGTAGAAGTAGCTGAGTTTTAGGCTGATCAAAACGGACTTTACAACGGAAATACTGCTCATAAACCATAATGTTTTTCGGTGCGGTATTCACAAAATGCACTTCGTGTAGATTGAGATCTTCACCTGACAGAAATAACTTATGGAATTGCACCATCAGCGCAATTGCAATTTCATCTGTTAATTGGGTTGGGTTGGGTTCTGGAGCTTCCCAGCGGATTGATGCGTAGGGTGGGTTAAATTCAACGACGAGAGGGCTACCATCATAAATTAAGCGATGAAAATCATGATAACGCGCCAATGCTTCGCCCAAGTTTTCACATGACAGTGCGAGATAAGCAATAATTCCTAAATGTTTAGGTTGTACGTGCTCTGCAATTTCTAAGCCTAAACCTGTCTTGGGATTTAAACGATTAAGATCTTCAAGTAAGTCACGCCAAATGACGTAATCAAAACGTTCAAGATTTTGGACTTGTTGTAATTGCTCAGGAATTTCAATATTTTTTGTTTCGCAATAAGCCTTTAATAAATGCCCTAATCCGCCATAAACAGAGCCTGTATAGTTCTTGAGTTGAGACATCCTGTCTATTCCTCTTATTGTCGTGTTTTGTCAATATTAATATATCGTATCGTCAATACTCCGCCTACAAAAATTTATATCTTAAATAAAAAGAAGCACAGTATAGGAGATCAAAATGATCAAGGGTTTTATCGCAGGTTTGGTGATTTTAAACGGTTATGAATGGTTTGCCCATAAATATCTACTGCATGGGGTTCACCGTAAAGGCAAGCCACGTTATAGCCCTGTACCTAAAAGCATGGAGTCGCACTGGGCACACCACCGTGAAGTGCGCAAGCAGGGCTTTTCTGATGATTGTTATGTCGAGGGTCTGGACAACTGGCGTACGCGCCATGAGTTAATGTCACTTGCTGTAGCCGCAGGTGTGGCAAGTGTTGTGTTCTATCCTTTTTCAAAAGGCATGGCGCTTGCAGCGATTTATAGTGCGGGGAATTATTATTATGTTCATCGCCGTGCCCATCTTGAGCCTGATTGGGCGAAGCGTACAATCCCGTGGCACTATGATCACCACATGAACTCGAACCAAGATGCAAATTGGTGTGTTACTCGTCCTTGGTTTGATTATGTGATGGGGACGCGTGTGGTGTCTTCAGCAGATTTGAAAGAAGCCAATCCATTGGGTCTGCCTTTACCTGCACCGATTTCGAAGATATTAACTGAAGCGATTGAATCAGTATTTCCTGCTAAATGGGTAGAACAGAAACCAAAATTGGTGGCCGCTGCTCAGACAGAAGAGATCGAAAAAGTATCGGTTGCTTCTTGATAAAGCGTGAAGAGGGCATTTTGACAAAACATGATGCTGGTCGTGTGCTTATGTCGTGAATTGTCAATAAAATTGGTTTTTAATGTCAATATTTTTGCTGAATATCTCGCTAATTTAGCCCAAGCCTTTTTGTTGCTTGATATTTATCCAAATTTATTGGTTTTCGTTTACCCTCTAGCGTTGTATAAACGCATTTCATATACCTTGCTGAGCAAGGTATTTTTTTGACTATTTACTTTGTAAACTTAAACCTGTCAAAAGATAGCGTGTATTACTATCTTCAAAATTGGGTGAATACTGGAAGCATATTTTCTGATTAGGTTGAATTTGAGCCATGATTGGCAAATGTTTAGCAACAGCACGAGTACGTGCAAAAACAAAAATCTGTCCTTGTTCTGTTTTAAACTCATATAGGATTTGAGTCCAATTACCATTCCTTGAATAATGCTCAATGCTTTGATATTGAGTGAAAATTCCACAGTGGTGTTCTTGCTTGGCGTTATTCACTGCAAAATAATAGTAAATTTGATGAGCATAAACGTATAAAAAAATGATACTGGGAACACTTATAAGAGAAATTACAACACTGAGAAAAACAGACTCCTTATGTTTGAGCCAATAGATAATCAGACCTATACAACCAAAAAGAATAATCCAAACTAAAGTTTCATTCATATTTTTTCAGCTAAAGATTTAGGCGTAACTGAAAGCTACGCCCGTTATAGACTTTAGAGACGCATCTCAATCCCTTGCTCAGCAAGATATTGTTTTGCTTCAGGAATGGTATGTTGACCAAAATGGAAAATAGAGGCAGCCAGTACCGCATCTGCACCGCCTTTCAAAATTCCGTCAGCCAAATGTTGTAAATTGCCTACGCCACCTGATGCGATGGTCGGAATATTGACACGATCATTGATTTGACGCATCAAGGCTATGTCATAACCAGCTTTGGTTCCATCGGCATCCATACTGGTAATCAGCAATTCGCCCGCACCGAAGTCAGCCATTTTCACAGCCCATTCAAGCGCATCAATCCCGGTTTCTTTACGGCCACCGTGGGTGAAAATTTCCCATTTATGGTCACCGGTTTTTTTGGCATCGATCGCCACCACGATACATTGTGCGCCAAAGCGTTGAGACGCTTCCTGCACAAACTCAGGATTATAAATCGCAGCCGAGTTAATGCTGACTTTATCTGCGCCGGCATTGAGCAATAAACGGATATCTTCGACTTTACGGACACCACCACCGACAGTCAGAGGCACGAATACAGATTCGGCCATACGTTCAACAGTTCGGTAAGTCGTGTCGCGTCCATGATGTGTAGCGGTAATATCAAGGAAAGTAATTTCATCGGCACCTTGTTCATTATAACGGCGCGCCACTTCGACCGGGTCACCCGCATCACGAATATCAAGGAACTGGACACCCTTGACCACGCGGCCGTTATCCACGTCCAGACAAGGAATAATACGTTTAGCTAGCATAAATTTTTCCAATTATTACAGCCGATTATGAAACTCACCCACGCAAGCGCTACACCTTGGCAGATGGAAACGGTATTCTAGCAAAATTATGTAAGTTTTTTCGCAGGTTTTCTATGTCGGTTTATACCACTTTGACTTTAAAGGAAGTTCAGGATTTTGCAGCGCCTTATGGTTTAAAGGCGATTGATCTGATTCCCATTCAAGGCGGTATTCAAAATACCAACTACTTTTTAGTCTGCGAAGATCAGCAATATGTGCTGACGGTATTTGAAGATATGAATGAGCAGGCGGCAGGTGAGCTGGTTCCTGTTTTAGAACATCTGGGTCAGGCTGGATTGGCCGTTCCTGTGCCTTTGTCGCATTCAGGCAAAGCGATTCACAGCATTAAAGATAAACCGGCACAGATTGCACCGCGCCTGATGGGTGAACATCCGATGCCATCTACTGTTGCGCAGGTAGAGGCGATTGCAGTCGCTCAGGCAAAAATGCATATGGCTCTCAAAGACTTTAACCTGCAACGTAATTTCGTGCGTGATCATGCCTATTGGCTGGCCGTTTCTCAAGAGATCAAACCGAGTTTAAGTCATGCAGATAAAGTCTTGCTCGGCAAATTATTAGGTTTATATGAGGCGTTGACGGCGGTATATCCAGACCGTCCACGCGGTTTTATTCATTCGGATCTGTTCCGTGACAATACCTTGTTTGAAGGCGATCAGCTGAATGGCATTCTGGATTTTTATGAGCTGAATCAAGATGAATGGTTGTTCGATATTGCCATTACTTTAAATGACTTCTGTACCGAATATCCTGACGTGGTCTTAAATGAAGAAAAAGCGATTGCCTTTTTAAATGCCTATGAAACGATTCGTCCTTTAACCAGTGATGAACGCGCCTGTCTGGAATTGTATCTGGCTATGGCGGCAGGACGGTTCTGGATGATGCGTCTGCAGGTAGCACAGCGTAATGCAGCATTAGGCCGGACGGGCGAAGATATTTTGCAAAAAAATCCGGATGAAATGCGTAATATGCTGATTGAACGCTTAAAATTCGTCACCGCTTAAACAATCAAATCAAAAAGGACAGGGGATATGCGCGATCAGGGGCGTTTGGTGGAATGGTTTGATGACAAAGGTTATGGTTTTATCCAGCCCAATGATCTGGCCAAAGATCGCGTATTTCTGCATATCAAGGATTTTGTCAAACCTGGCCCACGTCCCATTGTCGGCTGTGCGCTGGATTATCTGGTGATTCTGGATGAACGCGGACGTTATCGTGCCCAGCAGGTCATGTACCTGAAAGCCTCTCAGGCCAAAAGTCTGCAAGCAAAACTCAAACCGTCCAAGCCACAACAGGCACAGAAATTACAGCCGATGCAAATTGCATGTGTGCTCTATATTCTCTTTCTGGTGGCTTTGACCTTGGGCGGTTTACTCAGTGGACTGGTGTTGTTGCTGGTCAGCCTGATGAATGCGCTCAGCTACTGGCTTTATGCGCAAGATAAGGAAGCGGCCCAGCTGGGCAATCGCCGTATTCCGGAAAATACCCTGCATCTGGTGGCCTTCTTGGGTGGCTGGCCAGCAGCCTGGTTGGCCCAGCAGAAATTACGGCATAAAACACAAAAACAACCTTTCCGGCAGATATATTTTTGTACCATAGCCTTTAACATCATTTTGATTATATGGCTGATTTCCCCATTGAATAGTTTAAATATCTAGGGGAACACACTAGGAGGGGACGTGAATTATTCCATTGATAAAGACCCAAATCGCACGCTGACTTTTGTCCTGTACATCTTATATATTGTGGCCATTTTTAGTGCTGGCCTACTGGCTGTCGTGGCTTTAATCATTAACTATGTCAAACGTCGTGATGTGCGCGGTTCAATCTTTGAAAGCCACTTCACCTGGCAGATCCGCAGTTTTTGGTGGTATCTGTTCTGGAATATCGTCGCCTTTATTCCATTTTTCTTTTTGTTCTTTACCGGCGAAGATCCTAACCTGTTTGCAGGGGTCGCATTTGGCGCATCGGCGTTCTGTTTAGTGGTGGTGGTTTTGGCCTGGATCTGGATTGTGTATCGGGCGATTCGCGGCATCATGCGCTTAAATGACAATAGACCGATGTATAGCAAATAATTTTAGCCGTATTTCCTTAGAGAAAAAAATCCCCCTTTTTTAAGGGGGATTTAGCGGAATTAAGAAAGATCTTGCTTTAATTCTTCTGTGGGTTCTTTTCTTAAAAACTTTGGTTTCCATTCACTGGCAATCACGCCAAGCACCACCATCAATCCACCGACTAGCGCGAGTGCAGGTAGCCGTTCTCCGGCCAGACGGCCAAACAGGGCTGCCCATACCGGTTCGCCGGCATAGATAATCGCTGCCTGTGATGGGTCGACCATGCGCTGCGCCCAGTTCATCACCAGTTGAATCAAGGCACTGGCAATGCCCAAACCGACTAAAATCCCTGCCAGATGCCAGTGGAATTCAGGTAGCTGAGATTCACCTAAAACAGGTGCGATCATAAAGCAGAACAGGGACGCAAAAATCAGTTGCAGCACGGTGACCCGGCGTACATTCACCTGCTCGGCAAAATGGCTGATAAAAATAATCTCCAGTGCAATCGCAATCGAACCGAGCAAAGTCAGGGTTTGCCCGAAACTGAGCTGAATCGCAGCAAAGCCATTTCCTGTCAAAAACACCAGACCGATAAAGGCAAACAGTGCTCCGATCCAGGTCATGACATGCGGTTTTTTACGGAACATTAACCAGAGCAGGATTGGAACCAGTGGAACATACAAGGCGGTTAAAAAAGCCGATTCGCTGCTGCTGATGGTCTGCAAGCCCACAGTTTGAGTGCCGTAGCCAATGGCGATCATGATGCCAATCACCGCGCCAGCGAACACTTCTTTCAGGTTCATGCCTTTTAGCGACTTCAGTGAAATCAGGGTGACAGCAAGCGCTGCCGCAGCAAAGCGCAGGCCGACAAACATAATCGGACTGCTAAAATTTAGCCCGTATTGCACAGTAATAAAACTGCCGCCCCAGATAATGGTGATCAGGATCAGGGCGAGTTGCGGTGCTTTTACCATCCAGCCGGAGTGATTTTTGGAAATAAGTGTAGACATGCCAGGAGATCAGAAAATTAAAAAAATAAAAAAGAGGTCCGAAGACCTCTTTTACAGCAGACTTAATTATAGCGCCTGTTGCTCATCTAGCAATAACTGTGCTTCACGCAAGCTTAATGTACCTTCGTAAATCGCACGGCCGGTAATTGCACCTAAAATACCCGGTTGGTCTTTCAGGTTACGCACGTCATCCAGATTGGTCACGCCGCCTGAAGCAATCACAGGCAAACCTGAGTATTGCGCCAGATTCACGGTTTGCTCAATATTCACACCCTGCATCATGCCATCACGCGCGATATCCGTGTAGACAATGCTTGACACGCCAGCATCGGCAAAACGTTTCGCCAGGTCAGTAGCCTTGACATCAGTCACATTGGCCCAGCCATCTGTTGCTACCATGCCATTCATGGCATCAATCCCAACAATAATATGACCAGCAAATTTTCGACATGCTTCTTCAACAAATTCAGGATCCTGAACTGCTTTGGTGCCAATGATCACAAAAGAAACACCGGCTTGCAGATAATGCTCAATGGTTTCCAGAGAACGGATACCACCACCAATCTGGATCGGCAAATCAGGTTGAGATCGGACAATGGCTTCAACCACTGGCTTATGGATTGGTGTACCTGCGAAAGCACCGTTTAAATCTACTAAATGTAAGCGGCGAGCGCCTTCATTTACCCAATGCTGTGCTGTTGCGACCGGATCGTCTGAAAATACGGTATCGTCTTCCATACGACCTTGCTTTAAACGGACACATTTGCCATCTTTCAGGTCAATTGCAGGGATGATCAGCATGCTTTCGCTCCTTGCTTAATCTTTAGAATGAATTTGAGTGTATTCATCTTAGCAAATAAAGTCGAAATTTCTAACTCTTAAACGGTATGAATAAAGAAAACCTGTCCATAGATAGGTAGCAGTGAGGTAATTTATTTTGCTCGTTTTAATGATTTTAATGATCCGTCTCTTGAATGGAGATCAGATTTTCCATAACGGATCGTGTACTGAGCTGGTCGATAACCGAAGCTGTAAGACCTGTTAAAGTCACAGCTCTCTCATCGAACGCGCTCATCACAGCTTTTATGCGTACATCAAGTTACCAGAACCAACACGCCACTTAAGCGCTTAAGCCGTCGATGAAGGACGGATTCTTAATTTTAATGAAGTATTGGGAATCTCTCTGGGTAATAAATCCCGACGTAGTAATTCTTCAAATACCAGCACGGGCGCGTAGGCATCTGCGGCTGCATAATCAATTTGTGCCGGGCTTAGCTTCTTGCTGGCCCAGTTCGAGGTACTAATCCGTTTGGATTTAGGAAAATTTACTTGAAATAGCAAAGCCATGGCATTTTTTAATCCGACCGGATTGTTTAAACCAAAAGCTTTAAAACATTTGGACAGTTCAATCACACTATTCAGTTCAATGCCTTTTTTACGGAACAGGTGCGCATCATTTTTCAGGCCAAAACCGACCTTGATCTGCTCGCGACTGGCAAAGATCGGTTTAAGAAAATCCCAGATCGAATCATTCATTTGAAATAAATAGGCTTTATCTAAAGTGGCCAGCTGAATCAGATGTGGCCCGGTAGAAACCTCACCAACTTTAAAGGTCGGTTTGGATTCAGAATCGAAACCCAGGACTGCATGGCTTTTTAGCTCCTGTGCAAGGGCATGACACTGTTCCAGACGATTAATCACCTGAATCTGTTGCATCGGAAGATTTTTAAATACAGGAAAGGTCTGAATTTGTTCCTTGCTTGGTAAAGTATCCAGCAGCTGTTGCATAAGCTTCAATCATGAAATGAATGCGTTCAGCTTAATCACTTTTCCTGTTCTAGGTAAAAATAAAGCCCATAAAGAATGAGCTTTATACAAAATTTAAATAGGATTAATCAGTGTGATAGCTACTGTGTTCCATCTGCGCCTGTTGAGCACGCGTCACATAGTCTTGATAAGCTGGGATTGCAATCGCGGCTAAAATACCGATTGGAAAAATAAGTACATAAATCAATCCCAACACCTTTTCCCAAGCTTTGGTGGTACGTCGCGGGCCGTATTGATTGCTTCTGTCATCACCTTTGGCAAAAATCAGATAAAGGATAAAAATCAGATTGAGTAGCGGAACCAAGATCAGCAGCGATAACCATCCAGTATGATTGCGGTCATGTAGACGGCGAATAGTAAAAACAAAACTAAAATAAAGCATGACCAAGTAAGCGAGTCCGATGAGAACAGTTGCAACCATGGATGAGCCTGCCAAGGCAGAGCTATCCATAAATAGGCCAGGTGAAAAAGCTGCAATGATCCCAATGATGATCAGGAGCGAAAAGGTCATTAGCATGTTCCAGCCGAGATAAGACAAGCGGCCAAAACGACCATTTGGGCTTAAAGCTGATTCATTGTTTGGATAGTGTGGATTCATTATTGTATTTCCCCTGAGTCTAATTATTTTTAAATATAATGAGTTACTTCAACATCATAACAATTTCAATGACTAAAAAATAGTCAGAATCACTAGCAGTGAACTAATCTAAATGAATAAAAAAGCTCGCAATCTGCGAGCTTTTTAGGCGAAAGGAAAATCAGATTTTCCAGTCCACAAAGTTTTTCAATAACTGTAAACCGGCGGTATGACTCTTTTCCGGATGGAACTGGGTCGCGAACAGGTTTTCTTTATGAATTGCAGTACAGAACTCGATGCCATAGGTACAAGTAGCTGCCACCAGGTCTGAATCTTGTGGCTCTACATAGTAGCTATGTACAAAGTAGAAACGTGCATCCTGTTCGATATTGTTCCACATCGGATGGTCAGGATCAGCCTGATGCACCTGGTTCCAGCCCATATGCGGCACTTTTAAGCCCGCCATTTCCGGAAAATGCTTAACCGCACCT
The DNA here is from genome assembly GCF_048957595.1 of Acinetobacter sp. AS5. Lineage (NCBI taxonomy): Bacteria > Pseudomonadati > Pseudomonadota > Gammaproteobacteria > Moraxellales > Moraxellaceae > Acinetobacter > Acinetobacter sp. AS5. The sequence continues at coordinate 10,892 of NZ_JARDAL010000038.1, forward strand.
TCGAAAATACCCAGTGCATCGGTACCACCATTCTCTTCAGAATGTTGCATCAAGGCTTGCATACCGACACAAATAGCCAGTACCGGCTTGTTAAACACGGCATTGCGTACCACTTCATCAATGCCGGCTTCGTGCATGCCTTGCATGCAGTCACGCATGGCACCTACACCCGGAAAGACAATCTTGTCTGCCTGAGCAATCAGTTTTGGATCATTGGTGACATCCACTGTGGCACCGACATGTTCTAACGCTTTTGCCGCAGAGTGCAAATTTCCCATGCCATAATCAAGAAGGGCAATACGGGTCATTACAGTGTACCTTTGGTTGAAGCTACCGTATTGGCAGCACGTGGATCCACTTCACAGGCCATACGCAGCGCACGCGCAAATGCTTTAAATACGCTTTCGATCTGGTGATGGCTGTTTTTGCCTTTCAGGTTGTCGATATGTACCGTCATCAAGGAATGGTTCACAAAGCCCTGGAAAAATTCAGAGAATAAATCCACATCAAAACGGCCGATCATGGCACGGGTAAATGGAATATCCATAAACAGACCCGGACGGCCAGACAGATCCACCACGACACGGCTTAAAGACTCATCGAGTGGCGCATAGAAATGACCATAGCGTTTCAGGCCTTTTTTATCACCTAGTGCTTGCGCGAAAGCCTGACCCAGCGTAATACCGCAGTCTTCCACAGTATGATGGTCATCGATTTCCAAGTCGCCATCACAATGAATATCAATATCAAACCGGCCATGACGCTTGATTTGATCAATCATATGATCTAAAAAGGGAATACCCGTGTTTAAGGTGCCTTGACCAGTACCGTCGAGATTCAAACGAACTCGAATTTTGGTTTCGTTGGTATTTCTTACCACTTCACTGATACGATCTGTCATAGACACGTTCCTCAAATACGTCAAAATGATTGATGTAGAAAATATTTTCGCCGTGACGAAGTCACCGCATATTAGATTGCTCAGGAGGGTTTATCAATGCCTATCACCGTACATGCTTATACTTCTTTAGAAAATGACGAAGTGCGCAGCCAGCTTGAGCGACTGTATGACACGAGCCCTGAATTTAGTGACGGGGCAGATGCCATGGAACAACTAGAGCAAAACCTTGCACAGTATACCTCAGTTTATAGCGCAGAATTTAATAGCAAAATTATTGGGGCAATCTGGTGCACCGGACAGGGTGAAAGCCGGATTCTGGAAAATATCGTCGTACATCCGGCCAACCGTGGTCGTGGCGTTGCAGAAAGGCTGGTGAGCGAAGTTTGCCGCATGGAAGAAGAAAAAGGCGTGAAAAACTTTGTGCCGGGCTGTGGGGCCATTCATCGTTGTCTGGCCAATCTAGAAAAAATCTGAAAATCGATCAACCATAAGCAGCCATTAGGCTGCTTTTTTATGTAAATAAGCGCTTAAATCTGTTTTATTGCTGAGGTCTTTGGTAAACACTGTTCGATTTTTGACTCAAATTGACGCGAGTTGATGGAAAAGTAAACATTTAACGAAAATTATTCTCTCTGCTCTTGACGATTTCAAGCCGAAACTGTTTAATACGCGACATCGGCGTGATAGCTCAGTAGGTAGAGCAACGGATTGAAAATCCGTGTGTCCCCAGTTCGATCCTGGGTCTCGCCACCATATTTAAAAACGATTTCAAAGTTTTCAATCCCTGATCCCATCAGGGATTTTTTTTAGGCCAAAAATCAGCCACTCAAATATTTTTTTCATAATTTTGATTGACTAATGAGGCCAGATACGGCTTAATACACCGCATCGGCGTGATAGCTCAGTAGGTAGAGCAACGGATTGAAAATCCGTGTGTCCCCAGTTCGATCCTGGGTCTCGCCACCATATTCGAAAAAACCTCAAACAGTGTTTGAGGTTTTTTTTCGCCTGTCACTTTGTCATTCAGCTGAAAACAGTGGTTTTGCCTCACTATCTGGTGTTCAGGCGATGAGTCTGTGCTCTGCTATTTCCGGGATGATTCACATGAGTTGCCATTCATCTGAGCAAGCATGAGTTATCCAAGTAATCAATGTAATCTAGTAGATAAGAATATTGGAAATTGACTGGATCATCATCAGTTGCAGTATTTGGGCCATCAATAATAGGGGAAAGGCAGATCAATGAATATCATGAAAATGTCTATATTCGGACTCATGCTCGGTGTTTACAGCATCGGAGCACAAGCCGAGGACGAGCAAGCGGTTGTGACTCTGCCCACTATGACCGTGATGGCTGAACCTGAAATGAGTAATGAAACCGGCTATGTGCCTTTTGTACAGGAAGAAAAGAATCTGCGCGCCTTACAGCATCAGGTGATTCGTGGAACCCGGGATGCAGAGAATTTCATGGTTAATCCCGAGATGGTGGCAAACCTCGAGATCCAGCCCATAAAAGCACCTGATTTAGATTCACTGTCACCGGCACTACAGCGGTATGTGCTGACCATTGCCCAAGGACTGCAATCCAGTGATCCAACCCAGGGGCTGTATACCATTCTGGAGAATTTTGGCATTGATCGGAGTAATAGCATGCAGCCAGATCGCAATATGAAGATCCAGATCAATCTGGACAGGGTGAATATCGACCTGCTTGAAAATCACCTGAATTTACCGCCTGTTATGCAATTACCGAGGCAGCCCTGAAATACTGTTCAATACTACCTATCCATCCCCGCCAGTCGGGGATTTTTTATTGCTTGAATTTACGGTAAAAGGAGCATTAATTTCTAATCGCCCGCTTAAAACCAGCTCGAAATATGCGCCAGTAATCAGGCTGACATGACCGTGTATCAATCCTCACAGTAATGCTGATCATATTTACACAAGTTTAAGGAACAATAAGGTCTCTCCCCCTGAAATGATGATGCGGAGGTTTTCCTTATGCGTCCCCTTAGCACAACTTTCCTTGTATTAATAAGCCTGTTTTCTTTGCTGCATCTGGTCAATGCGCATGCCGCCCCAGAGTCAGTCACTTTACCGACACTGACCGTGATGGCAGATCGTGAATTGCGTGAAGAAACGGAATTCATGCTGCCGCTGCAAGAACAATCCAGCCAGAAAAAGGCGTTAAAGATGCGAATGATGAAGATTGAACGTGAATTGCAGGACTACTCGGTCAATGCTGATTTCGCGGGTGATCTCGACATTCTACCGAGCAGCAATCCGGCACGACTGGATAGCCTGCCACCGGGGCTGCAACAGTATGTACAGGCCATCGCAGATGGTTTGCGCTCTGCTGACCCACGTGATGGGATTTATCTGATGCTGGTGCCATTTGGCATTAACCGTGATGCAACATCAGTTCAGGCTGCCCGAGAACAGTTCAACCTGAATAATATTGACCGGACGCTGCTGAATGAATGGTGTTCGGCGAACGGTTGCTAGATAAAGTCAAACGATTCAGCGCGAGCTTAAAACAGGATTTCGATCTGATTTCCTTTTGGAACAGTCCGTGCCTTTGCATAGGGGTTTTGTATAGAAGAATTGATTTATGCTTAAAAAATAAGCATATTGATAAAAAGGAAATCTATACATAACCTGCAGCAGGGGAGCATGTGCATGCCGCGTGTTTTTATGATTGTAGCCGCTGTGACACTGGCAATTTTTATTGGGCTGTTTTATCAGAATTCAGTTCAGCAAAAACATCAGGCCGAGCTGCTCGAATATGAAACTGTGCTTGAAGAAAAAACCGAGAGTATTGCGCAGCAGGCACAGGACTGGTCTAAACCGATTCAGATTGAACTTGAGGATGACCGTCTGGATGGTGACTATGCCATCATGGCTGAATTTATGCTGGGGCAATTGCGCGACAGTGCCGAGGAACGTAATCAGTATCTACGCGACTTAAAAGCCGCCAACTGGCAGAATTTTCTGAATATCGACCGCTTGGCTAAGGATCAGGCACAAGGCTATAAAGAAACTGAAGCCATGCTCAAGCAAGTCCATCAAATTGTGAATAGCTATCAGCAGAAAATCCAGCAGCGCGATGCCGAGCTGATCGACAAGGCACAGCAACTGGATATTAAGAACCGTTATCGCCAGCAACTGAGCCTGACCCTGAAAGACAGTCAGCAAAATAGTAATGCACATGTCATTTTTGAAATTGAAAAACAGACGCTGGCCAAGGCTGATGCCTTATTTGCAGTACTGAAAAAGCATAAATGGCAAAAGAAAAATAACACCTTTATGTTCTATGACGATAAAGCCGTGCAAGAGTTTAATGCGCTGTATAAAGAAATGCTGCACCTGAATAAACAGACGGAACGAGTGGCGAGCGCTAACCAGAAAGAGGTTGAAAACAAGTTGTAGCCTGACTGAGATGACAGGATTGCCATAGGACTGTCATCTGCTGTTCAAACTCGCTTGCTAAATTGAAAGGGTCGCACAGATCACGACATAACATTTAAGCAGGTGAGTCATGCAAACAATTCAGGTTTTTGCTGATATTCAGCAGGTGTACGGTGAGTTTGTCGCAAATAAAACATGTCCAAAATTACAAAGGATGAATAACGGGGACAAGAACCGGTTGTTCTTGGATCAATATTTCACGCTGATCGAGGACTGGCACTATACCGAACAGATTGTGATTCAGTTCAATCAGCAGTATTTCAGTCTGGATCTGGGGAGCGCACCGGATTTTATGGATCAGGATAAATACATCAACTGGCTAAAGTCGGAACTGCTGCATTAATCAAGTCATCAAATTCCTGATTGATATACAACCGAGCTGTTTCAAGAGAGGCAGCTTTTTTATTTTGATAGAAAACTGGTATTGATCTTGCTGTTGCATCGGTACAGCGCGAACAGGCGCTGATTCCAATTCCGATTTGAACAGGCTATGCTGAATTAATTACTGCTGCCAAAAGAATGGCAGGCGGAGCATGGATGATATGGAGGGCAAAAATTATGCAACAGTTGAGATGTTATAAGGAACTTCCAGTCTGGAACCAGCAGAGTATTCCCCAGGGCTTTAAGAATCAGCACAATACTAAAGCCGGCACCTGGGCGAAACTGACAGTATTAAAAGGTGAGCTGCGTTTTGCCATGCTGGAAGAATCTGGTGCAGTGCAATCCGAGCATGTGTTTACACCAGAGCAGCAACCGCCATTTATTGAGCCTGAGGCCTGGCACAAAATTGTCTCTGCCAGTGAAGATGTCGAATGTCAGTTACGTTTTTACTGCCAGCCTGAGGATTACTTTATCAAGAAATATCAGTTAAATCCTACCCATTCTGAAGTGCTGGCAGCGATGCCCTATTTAAAAGGTGGCCGTGCGCTGGACGTCGGCTGCGGTACAGGGCGTAATGCGCTTTATTTGAGCCAGAACGGCTTTAATGTCGATGCCTGGGATGTCAACGAAAACAGTTTGCAGACTTTAAGACAGATCGTGCAGACTGAGCAGATTGATCATGTGCAAGTACAGCGCCGCGACCTTAACACGGATACCAACATTGCAGGCCAATATGACTTTATCTACTGTACCGTGGTGATGATGTTTCTTGAGGCGAAAACCATTCCACCGCTTATTGCACAGATGCAGCAGGCGACCGTGCCAGGTGGCTATAACCTGATTGTCTGTGCCATGGATACGCCAGATATTCCGGCACAAGTCGATTTTCCATTTGCTTTTCAGCCGGGGGAGTTGCGAGGGTATTATGAGGGCTGGCATATTGTGAAATATAATGAAAATGTCGGTGAGCTGTATCGTGTCGATGAGCAGGGTCAGCGGATTAAACAGCACTTTGCCACCATGCTGGCGCAGAAGGTTGAATAGAAGATTGAGGATTTTTTTAAATTCTTGAGCTTAAATGAGACTACATAAAACAAAAAAAAGATGTCAGGCTGACATCTTTTTTTATGCTTTTAAAAAGCTTAAGCCGCTTTTTTAAACCAAGAGAACCAGCCTTTTTTCTCGGCTTTTACTTCTGCTTTTTCAGCAGCAGCGTCTTTGGTTTCTACTGCTTCAGTTTTCGCAGCTTCAACGTGTTGTTCTGCTGTAGCTTGAGCCGTTTCTACTTGAGTTGTCGCTTCTGCTTTTACTGCTTTAGCTTTAGTTTCAGCCGCTTGTTGAGTTGCAGCAACAGTCGCTTGAGCAGCTTCAACTTTCGCTTGTGCAGGTGCAGCAGCTTCTTTGGCAACAGTTTGGGTTGTTTTAGTTACAACAATTGCTGGTGTAACTTGAGCTTCAGTTGCCATTGCAGATGCAGAAGTCGCTACGATTGCAGTTGCGATCATTGTTTTAAGCATGTTCATATAAACCCTTTTAAGGAAATAGGAAAAAGAGGCTTGATCATACGCTTATAAAATTTAAGTGATTCATAATCAAGATTTAAGTGACTGAAAAATAAACCAATTTTACAAATAGATAACATTTTAATTTAAATAAAAAAAGCTCCGAAGAGCTTTAACTAACGACATAAAGTTTAGGTCTAGGTTTAGATTCTTCAAATTTATCTATTGAATAAAATGTTAGATCATTGAAATCTGAACGAGAAATGCCGATTCCATCTAGCATTTTAGAAATACTAAAACCATCTTGAGTGGCTAAAGTTTTTAAAATTTTTGAGTAAAACAGAGATTGATCACCATAAGTTGGATCAGGTTCATTCAAATGATATCCAAAAGAATTTATACGAATTGAGTTGTTTTTATAAATCCAATCAGAAATCAAATCTAATTTATGGCAACGATAATTCACAGCTTTAAGTGAGACACGCCAATATTTTTTATACTCAATCATAGATTGAATACTTAAATTTTTTGGTAAATTACTGGTAAAGCCTTCATAAGGCATCAGAAATTCTGAAGCGAATTGATCTGCTTCACTTTCTTTTGTTCGATTGTATTCGGCATTATCATCTTTGTGCAGAATCATATGACCAAGTTCATGAGCAGCGTCAAAGCGTTGTCTTTCAAATGATTTAAAATCATTTAAGAATATAAAAGGATTGCCACTTTGTTCATCAAAAAAAGAAAGTGCATCCATTTGTTTTATATCAAAAGGTAGGCGAAAGACGCGAAAACCCTTTAGCTCAAGTAGCGCAATAATATTATTAACGGGTTGGATGCCTAATCCCCAAAAACCTCTTAAATTATTTGCAACACTTGATGGATAGTCTGGGTGATTAGATTCAAAAATTTCAAGATCAGGGAAACTAAATTTAGGAAGAGTTAATTTACTCTCAAAGTAAAGGTTAATTTTTTTTGCTAACAGAATATAGGCTTCATTTGCATTTCTATATTCAGCCTTAATTCTAGCTGCTGACCTATAAAAAATGTCGGACGAATTGACTAATTCGAGATTATCGTCCGCTAAAAAAAAGCTAGCAGGCAAACCCAATTTTTCAGTTATTTGCTGAAAATCTTCACAACTAATAGGATATTTTCCATCTGTTAAAATTTTACGAATTTTAGGCTCAGAGCAACCTAAAAGATTAGCAAAATCTTTATTGGACAAGCGTCGCAAATCCTTCGCAACCTTTAATCTAGTTCGATCAATTACTTGCATTTCCTCTAGCCGGCTTTCAAGTTAATAGGTAAATCCTCTTCAGTGATTGTACTAGATGTAGTGAGATCAGGACTAGGTTTTCTTAACTTTGGATTAAAATCATTATTAGGATTTTGATTGTTTAGTATGAGTCTAATTAAATAATTTTTAACTAAAAATTTATCTTTTCCTGACTCTTTCACAATTGTATAAGATGTTGGAAAGGCTAATTCTATTTTTATTTGAGATCTATCATCTTGAAGGTAGCGAATGTCTTTTCTTGAGGGATAAAAACATATCCAAGTTTTAAATAAGTCTTTATCAGTATAAGAGCCATAATTCTTATGAACTTTATCTTTAGTCTTTATTCCTTTAGGGGAGGCAGTAGTTAGTTGTGAGTCACTATATCCTAGTGCATGATTAGCAGAAGCAAAAAGAATAATTTTCTTTTCTTCGTCTGAAACTAAACATCTTTGACCATCTATATTTTTGAATTGCCAATTTGTATTAAGGGACCTTTTTAACGCCAGCCCGATAGCCTGTTTGAAGTCACCAGAACGTGACACAAACTTCATATCATTATTTTCATCTTTTAATTCAAAAGCATTATCGATAATTTCCAAAGCATTAAATAGCAAGTTGCAATCAAAAAATCCAAGCTCATTTGCTTTTTCATGTGCCTGATCATTTTCAAAGAATTGTGTATTGAAATTTTCTTGCTCTTCTTGAGAAAAAAGTTCACGATTTGACAAATTTTAACCCTCATATTTTTGTTTAATATCATTTTTATAACATGAAGGTAGGCATTAATATATTTAAATCAATTGTTTGAATCTTTTGCTTACAAAAAACCCCGCAATAAGCGGGGTTTCTTTTGATCTCGGTATTTAATTAAGCATTAAACACGTTCGATCACTGTTGCAATACCTTGACCAAGGCCAATACACATCGTCGCAAGACCAATTTGCGTATCTTGTTGCTCCATTACGTTCAACAATGTTGTTGTGATACGCGCACCAGAACAACCCAATGGGTGACCCAATGCAATCGCGCCACCGTTATGGTTCACGATGTCTTGCTTGTCATAAATGCCTAAGCCTTTAAGAACAGACAGACCTTGTGCAGCAAATGCTTCGTTCAATTCAAAAGTCTGAATATCAGCAATTGACAGGCCAGCACGTTTCAACGCTTTTTGCGTTGCTGGAACCGGACCATAACCCATGATCGCCGCATCACAGCCTGCAACCGCCATAGAGCGAATTACAGCACGTGGCTTAAGACCTAAAGCTTGAGCACGTTCAGCAGACATTAGCAACATTGCAGAAGCACCATCAGACAATGCTGAAGAAGTCGCTGCAGTTACTGTACCGCCTTTCGGATCGAAGACTGGACGCAAAGATTTGAACGATTCAAGGTTCGCATCCGGACGGATCACTTCATCGATATCACACAGGATTTTGTAGCCATCTGCATTATGACCTTCAATGCCAACGATCTCGTTCTGGAACAGACCGTTTTCAGTCGCAGCCCAGGCACGGCGATGTGATTCCACACCGAACGCATCCTGTTCTTCACGACTAATGCCGTTCATACGACCCAGCATTTCAGCAGTCAGACCCATCATGTTCGACGCTTTAGCATAATGCTTAGACGCTTCAGGGTTCAGGTCGATGCCGTGCATCATGCCCACATGGCCCATGTGCTCAACACCACCGATGATGAAGATATCACCTTGGTTCGTCGCAATTTGCGCAGCCGCAGTGTGAATCGCCTGCATAGACGAGCCACAAAGACGGTTCACCGTTTGACCTGCAACAGTTTTCGGCAGGTCTGCCAGTAATGCGATATTACGGGCAATGTTCATACCTTGTTCTAGGGTTTGGTTCACACAGCCCCAGATTACGTCTTCAACTTCATGCGGGTCGAATTCGTTACGTACCAATAGGGCACGGACAAGCTCAGCAGACATCGAGTCGGCACGTACATTGCGGAACATACCGTTTTTGGTTTTACCCATTGCTGAACGTACGCCATCAACGATGACAACGTCACGTGGATTTAAAGTAGCCATTCACGTTGCTCCTTAACCGTAGAATTTTTTGTTGTTAGCAGCCATTTCGCGCAACATTTCTGGCGCTTCATAAGCTTTACCAAGGTGCGCATACTTATTGCAAAGCGCAACATACTCAGCTACACCGGTTTGATCGATGTAACGGCATGGACCACCACGGAATGGAGGGAAACCAACACCCATGATCATCGCCATATCTGCTTCAGCAGCAGTGGCTACAATGTTGTCTTCCAGGCAACGAACCGTTTCGTTACAGAAAGCCAGCATCATGCGGTCAATGATTTCCTGAGCGTCAAATTCACGTTTTTCCGCAGTTGCAACAGAGGCCACAAGCTCATACGCAGTTGGATCAACCACTTTGGCTTTTTTGCCTTTACGGTCAAGTTCATACTTGTAGAAACCAACGTCGTTCTTTTGACCCAGACGGTTGTTTTCGTACATCACCTGAATCGAACCTTTGAAATCAGGTTTCATACGATCCGGGAAGCCTTCAGCCATCACTTCTGCACCGTGTACGCCAGTGTCGATACCGACAACGTCCATCAGGTAAGCAGGGCCCATTGGCCAGCCGAATTTTTCCATGACTTTATCGATTTGCTGGAAGTCAGCACCATCTTTAAGCAACAGGTCAAATGCACCGAAGTAAGGGAACAATACGCGGTTCACCAGGAAGCCCGGGCAGTCATTCACCACGATTGGTGTTTTACCCATTTTCTGAGCAAGCACCACAGTTGTTGCAATCGCTTCATCAGAAGTCTTCGCACCACGAATCACTTCAACCAGTGGCATCATGTGTACCGGGTTAAAGAAGTGCATGCCCACGAAGTTTTCAGGACGTTCCAGATTTTCAGCCAGACGCGTGATTGAAATCGTAGAAGTATTAGATGCAATGATCGTGTTTTCACGAACTTTCGCTTCAGTTTCTTTCAGTACGATGCCTTTGACTTTTGGATTTTCAGTCACGGCTTCGATCACGATGTCCACTTCTTTAAACTCGTCATAGCTTAAAGTTGGACGGATGCGAGCAAGAGTTTCACCCATTTGAGCAGGCTTCATCTTCTTACGTTCAACTTGTTTGGTCAGTAAACCGTTGGCTTCTTTCATGCCCAAAGCAAGTTGCGGGTTACCGATGTCTTTCATGATGATCGGTGTGCCTTTGCTTGCCGCCTGGTAAGCAATACCACCACCCATGATACCTGCGCCGAGAACAGCCGCCTGGTTCACTGGATGCGCACCTTTTTCATAGCGCTTCGAGGTTTTTTTCACGATCTGGTCATTCAGGAACAAACCGATCAAGGCACCTGCTTGTGGTGTTACCGCTGCTTTGGCAAAGCCTTCAGCTTCCGCTTTCAGCGCGTCATCACGATGCAGGCTCGCACCGGCTTGTAATGAATCAAGTAATAATTTTGGCGCAGGGTATTGAGCCGGATTAGCTTTTGCCAGAACCATGCCTTTCGATGAGTTAAACGCCATCATCTGTTCGATCGGGCTGAGTTTAACTGGATCGAGTTTTTCCTGACGCTTGGTTTTCCAGTCTAAACGGCCATGAATCGCCTGTTTTACCAGATCAAGTGCAGCATCTTGTAGCTTGTCAGCAGGAACGACAGCATCGACTGCGCCGTCTTTCAGTGCAGCAGCTGGCTTCTTAGGATTGGCCATTGCCATCCATTCTACCGCGTTGTCGATACCGATTAGACGGCTTAAACGAACTGTACCACCGAAGCCCGGGAAGATCCCCAGCTTGATTTCAGGCAGGCCCACTTGTGCCTGTTCTGACATGACACGGTAGTCACACACCAGGCACATTTCGAAACCGCCACCCAGTGCCATGCCATTAATGGCAGCCACTTTAGGAATGTCGAGGTCTTCGAAGCTGTTAAAAATTTCATGTACTGGCATTGCCCAGTCAACAATCGCTTGTTCACCCTGAGCAAAGTTGTCGCCGAATTCAGTGATATCAGCACCTACAATAAATGTAGATTTGCCTGAAGTCACAATCAGACCTTGAATATCGGCATGGGAGACGGCTTCGATAGCAGCCTTGAAATCTTCAATCGTTGCACGGTTGAATTTGTTAACGGACTCACCTTGTAAGTCAAAGCGGAATTCTGCAATCCCGTCCTCAAGCATTTGGACGGTAATGGCATTGCCAGCGTGGATCATGCCCTGATCTCCTTTATTTTGGAGGACTTCTAAGTTGATGTTGTGAAGCAAGTGCGCATGTCCCGCGCACTTTTTGACTTCGCTAATCTTACGATAACTATATCCAAAAAGAACATAACAAGTTGTATCAAGCCGTGACGCAATGGTCATCAATTTCTGCCAGACTGATCCGCCCCGCTATAACTTTTCCTTTCAGTTTTCTAAAAGAAGATGAACCAAAGATTTTGTTTCAATTCATTATTTTTTATCAATCAGCCTGATAGATATGGAGCAGGGTGACTGATTTTCAAGGTGCATTTCTAGCGGAATTTTGTCAATTCAGTCAATTTCTATCCTTGAACTTGCCATTTTTAGCCTCGAAGTATGCTGAGCGCAGGGCTTTCAGGTCTTTGCTGATAGTATTTAATCAGCACAAATAACAGTGTATTAGATCATTTGAGTTACTGAACTTTTCTGATGAGATCGAAAATGGGAACGATCCTGTCGATGTGTGATTTAAAATAATTTCCATCCTGCCGGGTTGAATCCCTGTCATCTGCTATGGAATTGTTTATGATGATCTTGCACTTAGATATGGGGGATATCGATGCACGTATTTCGTTCTAAAAAAGACTGGTGGCTGCTGGCTTTTGTGATTTGTATGAGTGGCCTGTTGCTGCAACTACTGCTGACCATGCAGGCCAAAGGCACTATGCAGCAATATCCGCTGCACACTGCGGTTTATGTCCTGACTATTATCATTTTATGGTGGCCGCTGTGGAGTACGCGCTATGTGATGGACAATGGGGTGTTGACCATAAAAAGCCTGTGGTTAAGCTGGAAGATTCCGTTAAGTGAAATCCAATCCATTCAGCCCACAGACCACTCTATCATTGCGCCAGCCTTATCTTTAAAGCGTCTGCGGATTGACTATACTGATGCGGGCGTGCAGAAATTTATATTGGTTTCACCCAAAGATCAAACTGCTTTTATACAGGTGCTTCAGCCGAATAAAAACTGATATCGAGTCTGCCTTAGTTAAGCTTTTGCTTGCTCAGGCAGAACCACCAGCTGTCCATCGACACAGTCCAGATGCAGACTGAACTGCTCAGGCTGGTTTAAAAAATACAGCGCCAGAATCGGCTCCAGTTCGGTACGCATCTTGCGGCCCAAATGTCGGGCGCCGTAACGAATATCATGGTCCTGATAGAAATAGGCTTTGGCTGAAGCGCTTAAATGCACGCTGCGTTGCTGATGTTGCAAGCGCTTGTTCAGTTTATCCAGTTCAATTTCGACCAGACGTGGCAGGGCATCATGCTGTACCGCCTGATAATGCAGGCTGCGGTCAATCCGGTTCAGAAATTCAGGGTCGAATTTACGCTGCATGACTTTTTCAATGATGCGCTGGGTGGGAACGCGCTTCAGACACAGTGCCTGCATTTTCTCAGGCAGATAGCTGAGTTTGTCCAGATATTGCTGCGCCGCCTGTGCCCCGACATTGCTGGTCATAAAGATCATGCAGTTGCGAAAATCGATAGTTTTAGTGCCCGCTTTCAAGGTCAGCCGGCCAGTATCCAGCACGTTCATCAAGCCGCGAATCACTTCGTTACTGGCTTTTTCCAGCTCATCAAACAGCATGATGCCGGGACGGGTATGACTGTCGGCAATCGCAGTTTCATCAAACAGGCTGTGACCTTCCTTTGATCCCACATAACCGGGCGGTGCGCCGGTCAAAGCCGCCGCATAATGTTCCTGTGCCAGAGTATTCATATCAATCCGGCAAAAGGCATCCGGGCGGCCATAGATCGCATCGGCAATCAGACGCACGGTTTCTGTTTTACCGACGCCAGTAGGGCCCAGCATCAAGGTAACCGACAAAGGGCGATCCGGACTGGAAAAATCTGCCTTGACCACATGCAACATTTTTTCAATTTCATTCAGGGCTGCATCCTGCCCAATAATCCGTTCACGTAGCAGTTGCATTACCTTACTCGGCTCGAAATGAAAACGCGGTTTACCAATCAGGCGAGCACGTTCAGACGGGTGATGGGTGGAGGTGGAGGGTTGAACAATATGAATGCCCGATTGCTGCAGGGTCATGCGAATCATCTCAAAACTAGACTTTTTGAGCATAACAAAGTTAAAGGTTGAAACTTATAGCTTTTAACAATCAGTTTATGTCGTGAGGATTATAGATTGGGGGGATAACCCGACAGGAACTTTAAGATTAAGTGGCAGCTTCAGGGGAATTTTGTGTTTTTGCTTGAAAATGACGCAACAATCATCACATATATCTGCAGATTGTAGGTGAAAAATAGGCTTTAGGTGAACGAAAACGCACGCCCCCATATTGAAAAAATCCTGGCGAATATGACCAGCCTGCCCGGGGTCTACCGGATGTATGGCAAAGACGGTGAATTATTGTATGTGGGTAAAGCCAAAAACCTGAAAAACCGGGTCTCCAGCTATTTTGTCAAAACGCTGGATCATCCCAAAACCCAGGCCTTGGTGGCACGGATTTATGATATCCAGACCCTGGTGGTACGTTCTGAAACTGAAGCCTTGTTGCTGGAACAGAACCTGATCAAGCTGCATCATCCGCCCTATAACATCATGCTGCGTGATGACAAATCTTATGTCTATATTTTTGTTTCGGCAGATAAACCCTATCCGCGTTTAGCCAGTGGGCGCGGCAAGGGCAAGCACCAGGTGGGCAAGTTTTTTGGACCTTATCCGAGTGCGTATACCGCCCGGGATACTCTGGTGGTGCTACAAAAACTGTTCAATGTGCGTTCCTGTGAAAACAGTTTTTTTGCCAACCGGACCCGGCCATGTCTGCAATACCAGATCAAACGCTGCTCTGCGCCCTGTGTCGGATTTATTTCTCCGGAAGACTATAAGGCAGATGTCGATAACTCGATCCGATTTTTGCAGGGCGATACCAAGGAGCTGAATCAGGAACTGATCGCAAAAATGGAAGCGGCCGCTGAAGCGCTGGAATTTGAAAAAGCAGTGTTCTATCGTGACCGGATGGCATTGTTAAGAGACGTACAGTCGCAGCAGGCGATCTATAAGCTCAAAGGCGAAGCCGATATCCTGTCGATTGCCTATCAGGCCGGGGTGACCTGTGTGCAGATCATGCATGTGCGCAATGGTAAAATGCTAGGTGGAAAAAGTTATTTCCCGGATATGCTTAGTGATGACCTAGGGCAGATGCTGGCCGATTTTATTGCCAATTTTTATTTTCAGGTAGCCGATGAAATCCCGGCTGAACTGATTGTCAATCTGGAAGTGGCTGACCGTAAAGAACTGGAAGCGGCACTGTCGCAGCATTTTGGCAAGAAAATCCAGATCAAGTCCAAAGTCCGCGAAACCCGCGCCGAATGGCTGGAACTGGCGCAGATGAATGTACAGCACGCGATTCAGGGCAAGCTGGCCAATCATATAGAATTAAATGAGCGTTTTCATCAGTTGGAGCAGGTGGTCGGCCGTCCTGTAGATCGGATTGAGTGTTTCGATATTTCGCATACTATGGGTGAAGATACCGTGGCCTCCTGTGTGGTCTTTGATAGTGGGGGCGCGCGCAAGCGCGACTATCGCCAGTTTTCCATTCATGATATTCAGGCAGGTGATGACTATGCCGCCATGCGTCAGGCGCTGACCCGTCGTTATAAGAAAGCCCTGTTACCGGACTTGCTGCTGATTGATGGTGGCAAGGGGCAATTGCATATGGCGATGGAAGTCATGCAGGAACTAGGCTTAGAGGCCTTTATGGTCGGTGTGTCCAAAGGTGAGGGACGTAAGCCCGGTCTGGAAACCCTGCACTTTACCGATGGCAGTAAAATTCAATTACCGGAGGATCATAAGGCGCTGCATCTGATTCAGCAGGTACGTGATGAAGCACACCGCTTTGCGATTACCAAGCATCGTGCTAAACGTGACAAGAAACGAGGTTCATCAGTGCTGGAAGTTATTCCGGGGCTCGGACCAAAACGCCGTCGGGATTTGCTGACCCATTTTGGCGGGATTCAGGGCGTACTGAAAGCCTCAGAAAGAGATCTGCAACTGGTACCGGGACTGGGTTCAGTCATGGCCCGGATGATTTATAAAGTGCTGCATGAATGACGCGTGGCTTAAATGCAAGGGCCAAAGTGCGCATTGACGCTTGGGTCACGTGACATTCACAACCTGAAGAATTTTGCCGAATATACTGAGCATCAAGACTTACTGAGGGATCAACATGTCTTTGCATGCACTTTATGCACAAATTGCCGAACAGGAATGGGTAGAGTTTCCACAGGGATGGTTACAGGGTCGTACTCTGTATGGTGGTCTGGCTGCCGCGATGATGATGCAAAAAGCCGTCACTCACATCAATGATCCGGCCAAGCATTTGCTGAGTTGCAGTGTGACCTTTGTCGGCCCGATTCAGCAAGCCAAAGTACGACTGAGTGCCGAAATCCTGCGGCAGGGCAAGTCGGTGACCACGATTGAAGTGCGCTTATGGCAGGACGACGCGGTGCAAAGTATTCTGATTGCCAGTTTTGGTATTTCCCGTGATTCAGAGATTCAGGTAAAGCAACAAGTTCAGGCACCCGACTATGCTGCGCCAGAGCAGCTGTTTCAGATTCCTGTTGGCTATGGTATGCCAGACTGTTATGACCATTTCGAAGTAGCCTGGGCGGATGTCAATCTACCTTGTAGTGCCAGTCCTCGTCCGGACTTTGGTGGCTGGTGCCGGTTTCATCCTGAAAAGCATCACAACCGTGAATTTCTGGTCGCAGACTTGATGGCTATTTTTGATATCTGGCCACCTGGGGTGTTGCCGATGTTTAAAAACATGGCGCCTGCGAGTAGTCTGACCTGGACAGTGACCTATGTGCATCCGGTTCAACATCAATTGCATGATTGGTTTAAATATAAAGTATTTACCGACTATGCTGCGGATGGTTATGCGACGGAGCATGCCTATCTCTGGGATGCCGAAAATCGCCTGATTGCGATGGCAAGACAAACAGTGACGGTGTTTGCCTAGTGACACTGCAAGTCAATTCGTATAAAGTGAAGCCTATTAATGATGGATCAAACCTCTAAAAAAGTGTGCATTTTCATCGTACATGAGGGGAAAAATTGGCGGTGTCTATGACTACAGGTCGTATCCTGAATATTCCAAATATCTTGACCTTGGCGCGTATCGCTCTTATTCCGGTATTTTTATTGGTGGCTTACTGGCCACCTGCAATGGGCTTTGATGCCCATAACCCCGACATGACGCGGCATATTATTTTGACCACGATTTTTGTGGTGGCTGCAGTAACGGACTGGTTTGATGGCTATCTGGCACGTACATTAAACCAGACTTCTGCTTTTGGACGTTTTCTCGACCCAGTTGCAGATAAATTGATGGTCGCAGCTGCACTGATTGTGCTGGTGCAATGGCAGCCTTCCATGTCGATGGCTTTTGCTGCGATTGTGATTATTTCGCGTGAAATTACTGTGTCAGCCTTACGTGAGTGGATGGCAGAGTTGGGTGCACGGACCAATGTTGCGGTTTCAACGGTGGGGAAATACAAAACTGCTTTCCAGATGATCGCCATCACCGTATTTCTGTTAAATTGGCCACCGCTGGAAATGCTGGCCTATGCCTTGCTATACACCGCAGTGGTACTCACCTTATGGTCGATGTTCATTTATCTGAAAGCGGCTTGGCCATATCTGAAACAGCCTTAATCGAAATGAAAAGAGAAGCTCCTTGAAAGGGGGCTTTTTTTATGCGCTTAAATTATCAAGCCAATCGGCAAATTGCAGGCAAAAAAATACCCAGCCTTTGGGGGAAGAACTGGGATGAAATCGGGGTATTTGTTGCTTATTATTATAGTTATTCAAAGATATCTCATCTTCTTAGGGATCATTATAGAGAGACAGTTTTTTTTAATCATGTGGCTTCTTGTAGCAGAATGTTGTGTTTTGTGATTACTCTGTATATTACTTTTACAATCTATTATTTTGATACAAATCTGAATGTTTTTCAGCAGGATAGTGGCTGACTAGATAAACGAAATAGAATAAGTAAAAATCTGTTTTTGTGCTCTAAGTGTGAGTTAGTAAGATTTGTTAGAATTAGTCAAAAAATCCCCTGAGATAGGGGATAGATTTATGCCTACGCGGACTTCATTCTTGTTTTGTGTAAAAAAGAAAGGCAGGGCTTTAATGTGAAAAGTTCCTGCATTGGGAGCTCTTCACATTCAAAACTACGTGCTTAGCTGGTCTTGAGTAATGTTTAGAACAACACATAAAAAAGAATCTCCAAAGTTGGAGATTCTTTTAGATTAAAGTCTACGCGGACTTCGTCCTTGTCTTACGTAAAAAAGAAAAGCAGTGCTTTCTTTTTTACTCAGGCTTCAGCCCTTCGGCTTTTTCTAGGGATGCATCATTGTTAAAGAACTTTTCACGCTGTTCTTCAAGAAACTTTTTCGCATCTGCTTCAAACACGTTCAAACGCTTTTCATTAATTAGCGTAGTCTGGTGTTTTAGCCATTCTTGCCAAGCCTGTTTAGACACGGTGTCAAACAATTCCTGACCCTTTGGCCCCGGGAATGGAGCAAAGTCTAAACCTTCCATGTCTGCCTGATACTTACGGCAAAAAACTTGTCGAGACATATCCATACTCCAAAATTATGCGTAAAGTTGTTCCAAACGCGCATGTGCACGCTCAATGGCTGCTTTCACTTGAGCAGGCGCGGTGCCACCAATGTGATTACGGGCATTCACCGAAGCTTCAAGAGTTAGGGCTTTTTCAAATACGTCTGCTTGAATCAGGTCAGAGAACTGTTGCAGTTGTTCGAGTGTCAATTCAGACAGGTCTTTAGATTCTTGTACACCGAGTGCAACCGCTTTACCTACAATCTCGTGCGCATCACGGAATGCAACGCCGTTTTTCACCAGGTAATCAGCTAGGTCAGTCGCAGTTGAGAAACCACGCAGCGCTGCTTCGCGCATTTCAGCAATGTTTGGAACCAGTGCAGGAATCATGTCAGCAAATGCCATGAGTGAACCACGAACTGTATCGATCGCATCGAACAATGGCTCTTTATCTTCCTGATTGTCTTTGTTATAGGCTAGAGGCTGGCCTTTCATTAAAGTCAGCAGGCTCATCAAATCGCCATAGACACGACCAGTTTTACCACGTACCAGTTCAGGTACATCCGGATTTTTCTTCTGCGGCATGATGGATGAACCAGTACAGAAGCGATCTGGAATGTTCACGAATTTGAACTGTGCAGACGTCCATAGAATCAGTTCTTCAGACATACGTGACAAGTGCATCATGATTAAAGATGCAGCCGCATTAAATTCAATTGCGAAATCACGATCCGATACTGCATCTAAAGAGTTTTCAGCAACGGCTTCAAAACCTAACAGTTCAGCGGTATAGGCGCGTTCAATCGGGTAAGTTGTTCCCGCAAGTGCAGCAGAACCCAGTGGCATACGGTTGACACGCTTACGGCAATCAATCAGACGCTCTGAATCACGTACCAGCATTTCAAACCAAGCCATCAAATGGTGACCAAAAGTCACTGGCTGAGCGGTTTGCAAGTGGGTAAAGCCCGGCATGATGGTGTCGGTATTTTTAGCCGCTAAGCTTAAAATACCTTTTTGTAATTTTTTCAGTAACTCCAGGATGCCATCGATTTCATCGCGCACATAAAGACGGATATCTGTTGCCACCTGGTCATTACGGCTACGGCCAGTATGTAATTTCTTACCAGTAATGCCGATACGCTGAGTCAGGCGTGACTCAATGTTCATGTGTACATCTTCTAAATCAATGCGCCATTCGAAGTTACCAGCTTCAATATCGGCTTGAATCGCTGTCAGACCTTCAATAATGTCATCGCGTTCTTGCGTGGTCAGTACGCCCACTTTTGCCAGCATGGTTGCGTGGGCAATCGAGCCTGCAATATCTTGTTTATAAAAACGTTGGTCAAATTGAACAGATGCTGTAAATTCAGCAACAAAAGCATCAGTCGCTTCAGAGAAACGACCGCCCCACATACCCGAAGTCTGGGCGTGTGATGGATTAGAGGAATTAGAAGATGTGGTCATGTCGGCTCAATCAGATTAAAAGCAGTAGAACGAAAAAGAGTATAACAAATTCAAAGCCCATTGCCGAAATCACATCTGCTCAATCTTTTACATCGATGAACGAACAAACGCAAAATTCCTATTTTTTTAGCCAGATCGGCAATTTACGCTATTTGCTGGAACTGTTTGCTGGCGGCAATATTCTCGCCATGATTCTGGCGCTTGCAGAAGCGCAATCCTGGCAGGCATTAAATGGGATACACCTGCTGCAATATATGCTGTATATCAACTGGATACTGTTATGTTTTGCAGCACTGGTTGAACTGTTCCATCAGTCCTTTCAGCGTATGGGCATTAAACTGGCGTTAACTTCCGGATTTCTGCTGTTACAGGCAATTGTATTGCTGACCACGGTGAACCTGAATATCTTGATACATTTTGGACAGAATTTTAATTTTCAAGATTTAAACCTGGTGATTGCGCTGGATCAGGTTGGACTCCATTTAAGTCTGGGAATTTTACTGGGAACCTTCTGTTTTCGTTATCTTTACTTGCGTGAACAATGGGAGCAGCAGCAGCATAGCGAGCTGAATGCTAGAATTCAGGCCATGCAGGCACGGATTCAGCCGCATTTCCTGTTTAACAGCATGAATAGTGTGATCAGCCTGATCAGTATCGATCCGGATAAAGCCGAGCACATGCTGTTGAATTTGTCACGGTTATTTCGTGCCAGTTTTCAGGAATTAAAACTGGTCAACCTGCAGGAGGAAATTGATCTGTGCCAACGCTATCTGGAGATTGAGCAGATCCGTCTAGGTGAGCGTTTGCATGTGGAATGGAAGTTAGAAAACAAAGACTTATACTCACAAGTTCAAATTCCATTATTAACTTTACAACCCTTGTTAGAAAATAGTATTTTCCATGGAGTTGAAAAAATTCTTACAAAGAGTACCATAAGCATATTGGTTGAAATATTGCAAAATCAAATTAATATCATCATAACCAACCCTTATGCACAGGATAATAAAACTTTAAAAAAGGGACATGGTATTGCAATAGAAAATGTCAGACAGCGTCTGCAAGCTTATTATGGACCCAGTGTGACTTTTCAAACCTTTGCCGGCGAAGGGATGTTTACGACGGTAGTGCGATATCAATATAAATAAAAATAAATCAAAGAAATCGCAGTTAGCTTTATCATTCATCTGATGATGTTAACTGGGTAAGGAGGAGAAATGGACATCCTGATTTGTGATGATGAGCCTTTGGCCGTCGAGCGTTTATCACGTTTGGTCTCTCAACTGGGGCATGATGTGGTGGCGACAGCAAGCCATGGCCGTCAAGCGATTGATCTGGCTCACCAATACGAACCCGATGTCATCCTATTAGATATTCAAATGCCTGAAATGAATGGACTGGCTTGTGCGCAACATTTGCGTCAACTGGATCCAATGCCGGCCATTGTCTTTTGTACGGCCTATGACCAACATGCGCTGGATGCATTTAAATCAAATGCCGAAGGCTACTTGCTTAAACCGGTGATGCAACAGGAATTGGCACAGGTTTTAGAGCACTTAACTAAACTTACCCAAGCTCAAATGAGCCAACTAAAACAAAAAGAAAATATGGACGAAATCAATATCAGCCGCCAGCAGATTGCGGCAAAGACCTATCGTGGTGTCGAATTGGTGCCAGTTGAAAATATCTATTATTTTCTGGCGGATCAGAAATATGTCACTGTGCGTCATAAAAACGGCAGTGTATTGATTGATGAAACCTTAAAGGAGTTGGAGCAGGAGTTTGGGAGCCAGTTTATCCGGATTCATCGTAATGCCTTGATCTCGGTGCATTATCTGGATGGTCTGGAAGTGGTCAGTTCAGGTCAGTATCAGGTACGTTGTCGTGAGCTGGACGACCGTTTGGCGGTCAGTCGGCGACATTTACCATTTTTACGAGATCGGATTCAAAAGCTTTAGCAGGGGATGAATGAGAGCATTCAGTTGAAACTTGTATAAATTCACTTGCATTTTCAAGTGAGCAGGTTAAGTTTAGACTATTGTTCTCATTTACTGTTATTGAAATTTATGAAGACCCTAAAAATTGCAACTCGACAAAGTCCACTTGCGCTTTGGCAAGCGGAACACATCCGTGCGCGCCTACAAGATTTGCACGCTGGTTTGCAGGTCGAGTTAGTCACTTTTGTTACACAGGGCGATAAAATTCTAGATACACCACTGGCTAAAATTGGTGGAAAAGGACTATTTGTAAAAGAATTAGAAGCCGCTTTACTGGATGGTCGTGCAGATCTGGCTGTGCATTCCATGAAAGATGTCCCGATGGCCTTGCCTGAAGGTCTGAGTCTGGCAGTAATCTGCGAACGTGAAGACCCATTAGATGCCTTTGTGTCGAATACCTACACTAGTTTTGAAGAATTGCCACAAGGTGCCAAAGTCGGAACCTCAAGTTTACGTCGTAAAACCCAGATTTTAAAACAGCGTCCGGATCTGGACATTATCGATTTACGCGGTAATGTCGGCACACGCTTGTCCAAACTGGATGCTGGTCAGTATGATGCGATTATTCTGGCCAGTGCCGGTTTAAAACGTTTAGGTCTGGCAGAACGTATTCGTCATACTCTGACGCCTGAAGTCAGTCTGCCGGCCGTGGGACAAGGTGCATTGGGCTTAGAATGCCGTACTCATGATCAGACGGTGCTGGACTTGATTCAGCCACTCCTGCATGCAGATACAGATGCTTGCGTACGTGCCGAACGTGCCTTTAATGCCTATCTGGAAGGCGGTTGTCAGGTGCCGATTGCCGGTTATGCCACGCTCAAAGAGGGTGTGATTTCAATCGAAGGTCGTGTAGGCAGTATCGATGGAGCAGTTTTGCTCCGGGCACAGCAGACTGGAAAAACGGCAGATGCAGAGCAATTGGGTGTGAAGCTGGCAAAAGACTTGCTTGATCAAGGTGCTGGCGAGTTGCTGAAAGCACTCTATTCACACTGATGTTATTGATTAATACCCGCCCCAGTGATCGTGCTGCAGGTTTGACCCAGCAGTTACAGGCAGCGCAAGTGTCTGTTTTAGAATTGCCTTTGCTCGAACTGCATGCCATGCCTTATTCCGATGAGCTGTCGAGTTTGTATCAGCAGCTGGAGCAGGCACAGATTATTGTGGTGGTTAGCCCGACGGCCGCT
Source organism: Acinetobacter sp. AS5 (assembly GCF_048957595.1). NCBI lineage: Bacteria > Pseudomonadati > Pseudomonadota > Gammaproteobacteria > Moraxellales > Moraxellaceae > Acinetobacter > Acinetobacter sp. AS5. Next base: position 33,895 of record NZ_JARDAL010000038.1, read on the forward strand.
CAGATTGGCATGCAATATTTACAACAGGCGGGTATTAAGCTCTCGGCCTTGGCGCAGGTGCATTGGGTGGCAGTGGGCAAAGCCACTGAACAGGCATTGGCGAGCTACGGCATTCATAGTCATGTGCCTGAGGTCGAAACCTCGGAAGGCATGCTGCAATTGCCTGTGTTGAAGCAACTGGCTTCTGGCTCAGGTGTAGCCTTCTGGCGCGGAGAAGGCGGTCGTCAATTTATGATGGATCATTTACGTGCCAGCAATATTAAAGTTTTAAACTTTATTTTGTACCGGCGGCAATGTCCTGAAACGACGGCAACGATTTTGGCAGAGAACTTGTCGCTGCTTAAGAGGCAGCAGCGTTTTGCAGTTCTGATCACTAGTGAGGCAAGCTGGTTAAACTGGCTGGCAATTATGCAGGATAGTGCAGAGTTCATACAGCAAGCCTGTTATTTGGTTTTGGGGCCACGTTTGGCCACTATTCTTGGGGAATATCAACAGCAGCATCAGGCAAGTTTTCAATTCGTACAAGTCGATGATTTAGAGGCAAATACGATCTTGCAGAAAATGAGGCTGATATTAGGGAACGCATGAAGAAACTATTCATTGTAGTGTTCATCTTGAGTATGGCGTGGCTCATCAAGCTTAGCTATGACTTTCATGTTCTGAATACAGCACAGACTGAATTCAATCAAAGCATCAATCAGTTACAGCAGCAAAATGCCAATCTCAATGATCAGTTCGTGGCTTTAAAACGCCAGATTTCTGCTCAGCAGGAAAGTGCTAGGGCTACTTCAGCAAAAGCGCCAGTAAGTGAAGCGGTAGCTAATGAAACACAGAATGATATTGCCTTAGTACAGCAACATCTGGATCTGATCGAATTTGCACTGCAACAGCAACAATACGCCACTGCGATTGAGAAATTAAATCAGTTATCCAATGAGCTGGATGATTATATTTTAGCGCCTGCCTTGGTCAGTAGTTTGCAGCAAGTAATTGCAAAAGATCAGGACATGCTGAAAAAATTCGTGAACAGCCGATTAGTGCAGCAAAATAAAGTAAAAGAAGTTTTGGTGCAGATGGATACTGAAATTGAAAAAGAAATTCGGACACCATATCGTCAGCGTCCAGAAACTCAACGCTCTTTCTGGCAGCGCTGGGTTCAGATTGAATCCGCAGATCAGCCAAGCATAGTCTTGATGCAACGGCATCTGGTACTGAAAGAGGCCCAATTGCGCTTGCTCATCGCACAAAATACCTTGCAAAAAGACCAATCCGTCGCTTTTCAGCAAGCACTGAATGCCGTGATTGAAGTCTTGGAGCAATTGCCGGATGCACAGAGCCAAAAATGGATTCAGCAATTGAATCAAATTAAGGCCACCCCGATTACTCCGATTCCATTATTAAACACACGCACCCTAGTGGGCTAATTGCTTATGAAACAGATTCTGCTGGCCTATTTATTTGTCTGCTTACTTGGCATTGCGGTGCTGAGTATCCTGAGTTATGGACATGGGGCTGGCTATGTCTATCTGTATTGGCGCGAGTGGCAGTTACAAACCACCCTCTGGTTTTTGGCCGCATCCTTGGTCAGTGTAAGTTTTTTGATGCATTGCATCTGGTATGCGATCAAGCAGTATCGCAGCCGTGAACAGCGTAAAACTGAAACAGTCTTTAGTTTTTCCCGCTTGCACCCTTATGAACAATTGGCAGTCATCTGGTTATTAAACGCTGCTCAGGATCAGCGGGATTTTATTCAGCAGTCTTTCACCAAGTCGGGTTTACTCAAGCATATTATTGATGCACGTTTATCTTGGGGACAACAGCAATATACCCATGCATTAACTGCTTTAAACCAATCCAATCCCATGGCATTTGAATTGGCAGAATTGCAACGGATTGAAATTTATTTATCACAACAGCAAGGTGAACAAGCACTTACCCATTTGGAGTTTTTAAATCAGCATGAATTATCACCTTGGTTAATGCAGGTTAAAACAGCCTATGAGCAGCGCCTTGTTGCATTATGGGGAGTATTTGCCATGCAGTTTCCCTGGTTATATTTACGCTCGACTCAATATGGGCATTTAGACCAAGAAGTAAAAAAATCATGGCTGGAACAATTATTACTGGCCTATGACCAAGCCACACAGGACGATTTATTTTATTTACAGCAACGTTATTTAGATTTAAAACCTCAGATATTTGATCGTGACTATTCGGTCAAATTATTATGGTTGAAATTATTATTTAGAATGCCAGAAATGAGTGCCGAGCATGAAGTGCTTGCGATTCATTTAATGGAACAGCAATTTAATCAGGATGTCTTTTATTTGTGGTTCCAGCAACAGTTATTGCGGCAAAATCCAGATTATGATGCGATTGCACAACAGATTTCGCACTGGGAAGCCAAATATCCGGCATTACCGATTTTAAGCTTTGCGAAATGGCATGTGTTGCAAGCTACAGGCTATACAGATCAAGCTCAGCAATTGCTCGACTTATATCCGGATGATATCCGGATGAGTTATTTAAGAATTAAAGCTGCCTTACAAGATCGGGAGGACTTGCTACAGCAGTTAAATGCAGTATTTGAATCGAATGTAAACTTTATAGAAATTAAGACTTGAGAATAATGATGTCAGAATTAAAACAATATCCAGTTATTTATGAACAAACAGTTGCATGGGGCGATATGGATGCCTTTGGACATGTCAATAATGCCATGTATTACCGTTATGTCGAAAGTGCACGTCTAGCTTATTTAACCCAATTAGAAATTCTCACTGAATCGGTATCTACCGTAGTGGCATCCAATCAGTGCCGTTATTTAAAACCCGTGGTTTTTCCTGATCATTTAAAAGTGGCAGCACGTATTGAAGAAATTCGAAATAGTGCAGTTAGAATGCAATATCTATTATGGAGTGAAAAACAGCAAAGTATTGTTGCTACTTCAGAAGCAGTGATTGTCTGTGTCGATAAAAAGACCATGCAGAAAACAGAAATTCCGGAACATATTCGCGAAAAAATCAAAGCACTTGAATTAAGCGTTCAACATGAAATTTAAAAATGAATGAAGCATTTTATTTTGTAATTTTTTTTAAACTTTATTGTTATTGCTTTAAGGTTTTATATTGAATGTTTTATTTAATATAAATATGATGGGTCTATTATTTAATAAAATGAATAATATTATTTTTCGGAGAGCATTATGCCAGATATTACGCATTTATCAGTAGAAGAGTTAAAACGTTTACAAGCAGAAGCAGAATCGCTGATTGCTTCAAAAAAAGATCAAGAAATTGAAGACGCTTATCAGCAAATCTTGGCAGTTGCTGAGAAAGTGGGTATGACGGTTGAACAGTTACTTGAATTTGGTGCATCTAAGCGTAAGAAATCGTCACGTAAGTCGGTTGAACCGCGTTACCGTAGCAAAAGCAATCCGGACGATACCTGGACTGGCCGTGGTAAACAGCCGCGCTGGTTGGTGGCTGAATTGGAAAAAGGCGCAAAGCTGGACGATTTCCTGATCTAAGCCTTCATTTGATCTGGTCATTAGGCTGTCATACAGACAGTCTATGATCATTAAACCAAGCATACCTGCTTGGTTTTTTTATATCTATGAATTGGCGTTGGCAGAAAAGTGTGCATAATGTGTGGGTATAAGGGGAAAATTATAAATGGGGGATTTGGACTTGAGCGATTGGTCGTGGTGGGGATGAGCAGTAAACCGAAAACTTTAAGATGGTTGATCCTTGCTCTTGTTGCATTTTTTATTTTTGTCGTATTACAAGTGCCAGCAGCCTGGTTAATTTCAAAATTTTATAAAAATAACCAGACGTTGCATAATGTAAACGGAAATATCTGGCAGGGAAGTGCGGACTGGAAAAAAGGCAATCTTCGGGGCAGTCTGAACTGGAAAGTACGGCCGCTGGATTTGCTGTTGCTGCGAGTTGGAGCACATATGGATTTGCATAGTGGCAATACCCAGCTTTCCGGGATCATGGCCTATGGTCTGAATAAATCTTTAATTGTCAAAAATCTTGAAGGGCAGGTCGCGCCTGAAACCTTAAAAAAAGTTGCAGACTGGCAATGGCCGAGTACTGCGATTCAGTTTAAAGATCTGGATTTTAAATATAAAAAAGATCAGGGCTTTAGTCAGGTGGCCGGGCAAATGCAATGGGTGGGTGGTGAGCTGATTTATACCTTTGCCCAGCGTCAGGAACGCATGAATGTACCCGCCATGACTGGACAACTCGCAGATGAAAGCGGACAGCTGTTAATTGGTGTTCGGGATAGTCGCGATCAACGTATGCTGAATATCAAGCTTGATCCGAGTCTGATGCTGGATATCCAGCTCACCCAACGCTTTTTAATGAATGCGCCTTCCTATGAAGGTAAAGCCGGATTAGATACCTATGTGATCAGTACCCGCCAACCCTTAATGGGAGGCTTGAATTGATGACAGTTTCTCTGAATGATTTAAAAAATATTGAACTGAAACAGCTCAATCGTGCTGCACCTGTGGTTTTGTTACTGCTCATCCTGTATCTATGCTGGAAGCTGGCGGCTTTGTTCTGGTTGCTGATAGCTCCACCCCAGGCCATGCAGCTGGATCGGGTTGAACTGGGTTCGCAACAGCCGCAAATTCCGAATATCGGTGCATTTTCGCTGTTTCAGGAAGTTGGGCAGTCTGCGGGTGTGGTTGAAACCGCCAATATCATTTTACAAGGGGTGATGGTCGCCAGTCCAAGTTATAACTCTTCTGCGGTACTGAAAATCAATGATCAGGTCGATCGTTACCGTGTCGGGGAAATGTTGGCCAATAGCGGTTTTGAGTTGGCTGAAGTGCATTGGGATCGGGTTATTTTGCGTCGATCCACAGGTGCTACTCAGGAAATCTTATTCAAAGGTCTGGAAAATGGCTTGAATCAGCCGATTGTGCCGGAAACATCAGCATCTTCAAGTTCAATGCCTGCTATGCCTTCTAATAGTGGTATGCCTGAGCAGCCTTCGCCACAGAATGAAATTGGTCGGGCCATCCAGCAGATGCAGGAAAACAAAGACCAGTATTTACAGAATATGGGGGTGAGTGCAGCAGATGGTAGTTATGAAGTGACTTCACGGACGCCGGCTGCACTGCGTAATCGCCTGGGTTTAAGACCGGGCGACCGGATTTTGTCTTTAAATGGCCAGACGCTGAGCCAGGGACAGACCGAAGCACAATTACTGGAACAGGCCCGACGTGAAGGTCAGGTCAAACTCGAAATAAAACGTGGTGATCAGGTGATGACCATACAACAAGATTTGAAGTGATGTGTCATCACGCATAGGGTTAGGAAACACGAAAGTTTATGGCTTTATTTAATAATAATCGATCAGCATGGGCATTCTGTGTGGCCGCACCGTTAATGGCTATGGTCAGTACGGCGAGTTATGCACAAACCTGGAAAATCAACCTTCGAGATGCTGACTTAACTGCATTCATTAATGAAGTGGCCGATATTACCGGCAAAAACTTCGCAGTCGATCCGCGGGTACGTGGCAACGTGACGGTCATCTCCAATAAAGCCCTGAATAAAAATGAAGTCTATGACCTGTTTTTAGGCGTACTGAATGTCAATGGTGTGGTGGCGATTCCTTCGGGTAACACCATCAAGCTGGTTCCGGACAGCAATGTCAAAAGCTCAGGCATTCCCTATGATGCCAGAAGCCGTGCCAGTGGTGACCAGATTGTGACCCGAGTGTTGTGGCTGGAAAATACCAATCCGAATGACTTGATTCCTGCATTACGTCCTTTAATGCCGCAGTTTGCCCATTTGGCGGCGGTGCCGGGTACGAATGCCTTAATTGTGTCGGATCGTGCCAGCAATATTTACCAGCTGGAAACCATTATTCGTAATCTGGATGGCACCGGTCAAAATGATATTGAAGCGGTCAGTTTACAATCCAGTCAGGCCGAAGAAATGATTGGACTGATCGAGTCCATGACTGCCACCGGTGGAGCTAAAGATGTCCGCGGTTCACGGGTGCGGGTGATTGCAGATACTCGTACCAACCGGATCATCATCAAAGGTGATCCCACGACGCGCAAACGGGTGCGTCAAGTGATCGAAACCTTGGATGTGCCGGCTGCGGATCGTTTGGGTGGATTAAAAGTTTTTCGTCTGAAATATGCCAGCGCTAAAAATCTTGCGGAAATCTTGCAGGGTTTGGTAAGCGGGCAGGCGGTGAACAGTAATTCAAATTCGAGTAGTACATCCTCGAACTCGTCTTCGCTCAGTTCTAGTAGCAATTTAAATAACAACAATACCAGCACAGGTTCAAGTAGCAACACCTCTTCAGGCATTCAGCTGAATACCGGCATGAATAATGAGCAGGGCGGAATTACCAGCTTTAATGGCAATGGCGTCAGTATTATTGCCGATACCACACAAAATTCTCTGGTGGTGAAAGCAGATCCACAACTGATGCGGGAAATTGAATCGGCGATTGACCAGCTGGATATCCGTCGTCAACAGGTGCTGATCGAAGCCGCGATTATTGAAGTGGAAGGAACCGATGCGGATCAACTCGGTGTGCAATGGGCCTTGGGCGATATCAGCAGTGGTATTGGGCTGGTGAATTTCGATAATTTTGGGACTAGCCTGAAAAATATTGCGGCCGGTTATCTCACCGGTGGTGGTGCAGGTGCTGCAAGTGCCGTGGGCGCAGGTAGCTCACTGGTACTTGGAGATTATCGTGAAGGCAGTGATGGTTCCCGTCGTCTGTATGGCGCGATGATTCAGGCACTCAAAGAAACTACTAAATCCAATCTGTTGTCTACACCGTCGATTGTGACCATGGATAACGAAGAAGCCTATATTGTAGTGGGTGAAAACGTACCCTTTGTGACAGGCTCAGTATCTACAGGCGCTGCTGGAGTTGCTAATCCCTATACCACCATTGAACGTAAGGATGTCGGGGTCACTTTAAAGGTGGTTCCACATATTGGCGAAGATGGTACGGTACGCTTGGAAGTGGAACAGGAAGTTTCTGATGTCAAAGCCAGTAAAGGGCAGGCGCAGGATCTGGTTACCAGCAAGCGAGCGATCAAAACCTCAATTCTGGCCGAACATGGACAAACTATTGTGCTTGGCGGTCTGATTTCGGATAACACCAGTTATGGACGCCAAGCGGTGCCAGGTTTGGGTGCGATTCCAGGCTTGGGACGTTTATTCCGTTCAGAAGGTAAGTCCAATCAAAAACGTAACTTATTGATCTTTATCCATCCAACCATTGTGGGGGATAAAAATGCAGTGCGTAAACTGACCCAGCAACGTTATAGTCAGTTATATAGTCTGCAACTCGCACTCGATTCAGATGGGAACTTTGCCAAGCTGCCAGAAAGTGTTGAAGATGTATATCAGCAGCGAATTCCGGTATCCAGAACGCCATTACAAAACTCGACTTATCAAACTGTGCCGACCGCACCCGTTCAGGCGCAACCAGCCAATGTAGTCGTTACGCCGGTAGCGATAGAACCAGTGATTCAGCGACAAGTGGCACAACCTGTTCAGCAGGTGGAAAAAAGTAAAAATACCGTTACAACAACCACACTTAGACCCAAAAGCTAAGCCATTCGCATTTGCAGACAGCATGTTATGATAATGTCAAAGAGAACAGAGAAGTAACTTTCATGACTTGGAAAATACACGCGATTACAGGCGACTTAACAGGACAGGAAATTAGCATTGACCGTGACATGCTGGTGGGGCGTCATCAGGCGGCAGATATTGTTTTGCAGGCTGCGGAAATCTCCCGTAAACATGCGGCATTTTTACTAAAGGATGATGCGCTCTGGGTGCAGGATTTGGGTTCATCGAATGGCACTTTCGTCAATGATGTGCAGATTGCGCAAGAAACCTTATTAAAGCAGGATGACATTGTTCAGTTTGCCAGCTTGAAATTTTCAGTAATGGCGCCTGCGGCTGCAGTAGAGGTTCCAGCAGAAATTGAAGCAACGGCAGAAAAAGTCGTGGAACAGGTCGAAGTCGCTGAGCCTACACCTGCACAGCAAATGAATGATCAGGGAATGCCGGAACTGAAACATCGTGATGCTACGGTACAATTAACCCGTGATGGCATGCCAACCAATGTCGGTATTCCAAAACCGGCACCTATTCCGGAAGGCGTGGACATTAATGCGGTAAAACCAGAGCCTACCCCAATTCCGGTTGAGCAGCCTGTATCACGTGTAGAACAGGAAAAAGAAACCCAGAAAAATGTATCTGTAGGTTTGATTTCAGTGATTGTGCTGATTATTTTGGCAATTATGGCTTGGTTGTTGTTCAAATAAGCTGATGATTGGTTACAATCAAGGCATGCATAGCGCATGCCTTTTTTGTGGCTGCGCACATTATAAAAGAGGGTCGGGATGTCTATTGCACAATTAGAAAAGCGTGAACTGATCTTGTTTGATCTGGATGGTACCTTGGTGGATTCAGCACATGATCTGTATCGCGCCATGAATATGAGCCTGAATGTGCTGCAATTGCCTCTGGTGACTGAAGAGCAGGTACGGACCTGGGTAGGTAAGGGCACGTCGATATTCTGTGAGAGTGTATTGCAGCATCTGGTGGGTGAAGTCACACCGGCACAGCATCAGGAACTCTTAACGACTTTTCTGGATATCTATAATGTCGATCCCTGTGTTGATACCGTTCCTTTTCCGGGAATCCTGAAATTTCTGGACTGGGCTAAAGCCCAAGGTAAAACCTTGATTTGTGTGACCAATAAGCCTGAACTTCCTGCCCGCAGCATTTTAGATACCTTGGATATGGCTCATTATTTTGCCGATACCATTGGTGGCGACCGTTTTACTGAACGTAAGCCGCACCCACGCCAGTTGTTGCACTGTGTCGAACATTATAAGGTGAGCAAAGAACAGGTCTTGTTGATTGGAGATTCTTCCAATGATGTCGAAGCCGCACGCCGCGCCGGGATTGATTGTGTTGTGGTCAGCTATGGCTATAATCATGGTGAAAATATTGCAGATTGTCAGCCGCAGCAGATTGTGGATGATCTTAGAGAATTACTTGCCTAATACGCGTACTAAGGAAAGAAAATGAATAGTTGTAAGGTTTTTCGATGGCGTCGCTCAGTTCAATTCTATTTACATACTGAGTAACCCTAATTTAAAGAGAAAAACCGCATGACCACTCAAGCACAATTCCAGCAACTTGCTGCACAAGGCTATAATCTCATTCCTGTTTATCGTCAGCGTCTGGCAGATACCGATACACCACTTTCTATTTTTGCACGCCTTAAACAGCATCAGCAGGCTTATTTATTTGAATCCGTAGAAGGCGGAGAGAACTGGGCACGCTATTCGATTATTGGACTAGGTGAATCTACTGTATTTTCCTGCAATGCAGGCGAACTGACTGTACAGTATGCAGATGCTTCAATTGAAAAACAGCACTGTGCTGATCCATTTCAATATATCCGTGATTTTCAGGCGCAATTTAAGGTGCCTACCCAGGTAGAATTGCCGGACTTGCCGAGTTTTACTGGTGGATTAGTTGGTTACTTTGGTTACGACGCTGTGCGTTATATCGAGCCGAAGTTAAAAAATGTGCCTGAAGCAGATCCGGTTGGTTTACCCGATATCTGGATGATGCTGTCTAAAACCGTCATCGTGTTTGATAATTTAAAAGATACCTTGTTCCTGATCGTACATGCTGATGCCACTGCTCCGGGTTCTTATGAAAAAGCACATGAACAATTAAATGAATTAGAAAATATTCTTGCCACGCCCATCAGTCTTAAAGCTGAAAAACATAGTCCGCCACATTTCGAGTCCCTCACCGGACATGACAACTTCATTGCTTCGGTGGAAAAGGTCAAAGAGTATATTCGTGCTGGAGATGTAATGCAGGTCGTACCCGGGCACCGGATGGTGTCTGACTTCGACGGTGACCCGCTACAGGTGTATCGTGCGCTGCGTCATCTCAATCCATCGCCGTATTTGTTCCTGGTGCAAGGGCAGACCTTGGAAAATAACACGCCATTCCATATTGTCGGTTCCTCTCCTGAAATTCTGTCCCGTCTGGAAAATGGTATTGCCACAGTTCGTCCATTAGCGGGAACCCGTCCACGTGGCAAAACCAAAGAAGAAGATCTGGCACTTGAGCAGGACTTACTCTCTGACGAAAAAGAAATTGCTGAACATGTCATGCTGATTGATCTGGGACGTAATGATGTGGGACGCATTGCAAAAATTGGCAAAGTGCAGGTAACTGATCAAATGGTGATCGAACGTTATTCACATGTGATGCATATTGTCTCCAATGTGCAGGGTGAAGTACGTGATGATGTCGATGCTCTGGACGTTTTTAAGGCAACTTTCCCCGCAGGCACACTTTCAGGCGCGCCAAAAATCCGTGCCATGGAAATTATTGATGAAGTTGAGCCGGTAAAACGTGGAATTTTCGGTGGCGCTGTTGGTTATTTAGGCTGGCACGGCGAAATGGACATGTCGATTGCGATTCGTACCTGTGTCATTCGCGAAAATAAGGTCTATGTTCAGGCTGGAGCAGGGTTAGTTGCCGACTCAAATCCTGAATCTGAGTGGAATGAAACCCAAATAAAAGCTCGCGCAGTGATCAAAGCGGTTGAATTATCATCAAATGGTTTGATTTTATGAGTTTTTGACGTTTTTTTTGAAAAAAACACTTGCAAGGATTCTGAGTTTTGCTAAACTGCACACCGTTCCGATACGAAACGTACGAAACGTACGAAACACTAAGAAACGCCGGCATAGCTCAGTTGGTAGAGCAACTGACTTGTAATCAGTAGGTCCACAGTTCGAATCCGTGTGCCGGCACCATCTTAGAAGTTTGGTAGTGTGAAGTAAAGAACAGCACTGATGTAAGTGTAAAAAATGGTGAGGTTCCCGAGCGGTCAAAGGGGGCGGACTGTAACTCCGCTACGAAAGTTTCGAAGGTTCGAATCCTTCCCTCACCACCAATTTTAAGACTTCAATAAGTGGTTTGTACCAACATCGTGCGGGAGTAGCTCAGTTGGTAGAGCGGTAGCCTTCCAAGCTACATGTCGCGAGTTCGACCCTCGTCTCCCGCTCCATTGAAGTACTAATATTTGCTCTTATAGCTCAGTGGTAGAGCACTCCCTTGGTAAGGGAGAGGTCTCGAGTTCAAATCTCGATAAGAGCTCCAGATTACAGTTTGGCAACTTTGTTGCAAAGAAATTCCAAAAGCAGGCTATTTAGTCTGCTTTTCAAGTATTTGGTGTTCGGTTTTTTTAAACGATATGTCGGAGCTGGGTTTTACTCAGAATTGTGTTCGACGTAAACGAGGAAGATTAACATGGCTAAGGCTAAGTTTGAACGTAATAAGCCACACGTTAACGTGGGCACAATTGGTCACGTTGACCATGGTAAAA
>NZ_JARDAL010000039.1:0-44388 GCF_048957595.1 Acinetobacter sp. AS5
ATTTTGTGTGTAGGCTTCTTCATTTGAAAATTATATCGCTGAAAAAGCCTTTACAGATAGGTTTGTGCAACAAAGCCAGTTAGATCGCGAAAGTGATCTTATGAACTTATACAGCCAAATAAAAAAATGCCTGATCGAATCAGGCATTTTTTTATTATCGTGATTATACCGATGAGATTTTATCTGGCGTCATCAGCGCTTGATTAATATACAGTTTAATCAGACGTTCGCGCGAACCAATCGCTTTTTGGTAATTGGTCGAATTTAATAATAGCGAAGCGCCATAGGTGACTGTCCAGATATAAGACAAATAATCGCGAATCGACATGGCACTTTCTAAAGCCACCAGATAATCATGGGTGATGTCTTTAATCCGGATAATCCGTTCTTCACGAATCCGATAAAGCTCCTGAAATAACTCTTTCAGATTTTTTTCGTTATTGGTTAAACGCTCTTCAATGACATGCAACAGGATGGTTCGGTTTGAATTGAGCATGTGATAGAGCATATATTGTGAAACATAACTTTTAATATCGTTATTATGCTTTTTTGATATTTCTAGAATTCTTTTTTCATTCAGAATAATCAGTTCTAAATATAACTGGTTCTTGCTTTTAAAATGTTTGTAGATGGTTCCTTTTGCGATGTCCAGTTCACTGGCCAGCTCACTCAGGGTAATGTCCTGATTATTATCCAGTAGCAGGCTTTCCGCCATGCTGAGGATCTTCTCTTTACGAAGAAGGAAGTTCTGCTGTCTTACAGTCGTCATCTTCTTGGTCCATACTTTTCGAAAAAGAACCTTTCAAGAATATGCAATTTTGCACGCGATGGCTATAAAACTAAGGTCGTGATATTTATCTCATTTTGTATATTTATGCAGCAACTGCTGACAAATAAAAATAGCGATGCTGAGCAGCCAGAAATATTGTCAAGAAAACTGAACCCTAGAGATCAACTTTGCTAAATAAAATTCCATTTTCAGTATAATTATTTTATTGTTTCAGCGCATCAAGCAAAATCCTTTGACTGTTTTAAGCCCATATTTATCCGGGTTTAGTACGGAAAGTAGATCAATATTAAGCTGGTATATTCAGTTACTCATACTGAACATGAAGACGTGATTTTCAATGCAACTTTATGAATCTAGATATAGATTTAATACTGCAAGAATTGGATATCACAATTTTAAAATGGCTTGTTTGTATTCTAATGAAAATTAGAAAATATTTAGCAACAGGATTGAGTATCACCCTTTAAGGAATTTAAAAATGCCGATTTATAATGCGCCGCTAAAAGACATGGAATTTATTTTAAATGATGTATTCCAAGCGGAACAATTTTGGCAAGGTAATGAAAATCTTGCACATTTAGATATGGCGACTGCAAATGCGGTTCTGGAAGAAATGGCAAAATTTTCAAAAAATGTCATTCTTGATCTGAATCGTCCTGCTGATGAAGAAGGTGGTGCTCAGTTTAACAATGGTGTGGTGACGACACCCAAAGGTTTTAAAGAAGCTTTCAGACAGTTTGCCGAAGGTGGCTGGGTCGGTCTGGGTGCTCCTGAAGAATGGGGCGGGCAAAACATGCCGAAGATGCTCACGGTTTTGGCCGATGAAATGATCTGGAGCACCAATCCATCTTTCATGCTTTACCCGCTATTAACGGTGGGTGCAGGTATGGCGATCAATGACCATGCCTCACAGGAACAGAAAGAAACCTATTTACCAAAATTCTATACGGGTGAATGGTCGGGCACTATGTGTCTGACCGAACCACATTCCGGTACAGATCTTGGCATTATCAAGACCAAAGCTGAACCGAATGAAGATGGTTCGTACAATATTACCGGTACCAAAATTTTTATTACCAGCGGTGAGCATGATCTGAGTGAAAATATCATTCATCTGGTGCTGGCAAAAACTCCGAATGCACCAGCAGGTTCACGTGGTATTTCATTATTTATTGTGCCGAAATTCCTGATCAATGCCGATGGTTCACTGGGTGAGCGTAATACAGTAGCTGCCGGTTCGATCGAACATAAAATGGGAATTAAAGGCTCGGCGACCTGCGTCATGAACTTTGACGGCGCCAAGGGCTATATGGTTGGCAATGAAAATGAAGGTCTGGCCGGCATGTTCGTGATGATGAACTACGAACGTTTGTCTATGGGAATTCAGGGCATTGGTGCAGCAGAATTTGCCTACCAGAATGCGGCACAATATGCGACGGACCGTTTACAGGGCCGTGCATCAACTGGTGCAAAATCTCCAGAAAAACCAGCCGATTCAATTCTAGTCCATGGCGATGTACGCCGTATGCTGCTCAATGTACGTGCTAACAATGAAGCTTCACGTGCGTTTGCGGTGTATGTAGGTCAACAACTGGATATTACCAAATACTCAACCGACCCTGAAGCGGTGCGTAAAGCGACTGACCGTGTGGCGCTGTTAACGCCAATCGCCAAAGCTTATTTGACCGACAAGGCACTGGATTCTGCACTGGAAGCGCAAATGTGCTTCGGTGGTCATGGCTATATCCGTGAATGGGGCATGGAACAGTGTATTCGTGACCTGCGTATTTCACAGATTTATGAAGGCACCAATGGCGTGCAGGCGATTGACCTGATTGGGCGTAAAACCACCAAATGTAATGGGGCTTATATCGCGGAATATATTGCTGAAATCCGTGAATTTGCCCAAAATTTAGATGATTCATTGACGATTAAAACGGCGACATTAGAAGCCTGCCAGCAACTTGAAGATATCACCAAATTCATCGTCGAGCAGTCTAAGCTGAACCCTGATTTTGCTAATTCGATTGCTGTCGATTATTTACATGCGGTTGGGCTGCTCAGCTTTGTCTATATGTATGCGCGGATTAGCAAAGCCGCCGCAGCCAAAGACGATAGTTACTTCCAGAACAAACTGGTACTGGCCAACTATTATGTGGCCAAAATACTTCCGGATTTGAGTGCACGAATCCAACGTATTCAAGCCGGTGCGGAACTGGTGATGCAGTTGCCTGAAGACTATTTTACCGCACAGGCTTAACCCGCAATGATTGCGAAGGACCAGCCCTACAGCGCTTTGGCTATGTAGGGTTGATAACAATGATGAAAAAGGATGAAACTAAAATGATCGTAATTGTAGATGCAGTACGTACCGCGATGGGCGGTTTTCAAGGTTCATTGTCAAGCTGTACCGCGCCGGATTTGGGTGCTGTGGCAATTAAAGAAGTGGTGGCACGTGCAGGATTGGCGGCCAATGATATTGATGAAGTGATCATGGGCTGCGTACTGCCAGCCGGTTTAAAACAGGGTCCGGCACGTCAGGCCATGCGTCAGGCAGGTCTACCGGATTCAACTGGTGCGACCACCATCAATAAAATTTGTGGTTCAGGCATGAAAGCCGTGATGCAGGCAGCAGATGCGATCAAGGCCGGTTCAGCAGAGATTGTGGTGGCTGGCGGGATGGAGTCGATGTCAAACGCACCCTATTTAATGGACAAGGCACGTGCCGGTTTCCGCATGGGACATGGCAAAGTCATTGATCACATGTTCCAGGAAGGTCTGGAAGATGCTGAAACAGGTCTGTCGATGGGAATTCTTGCCCAGGAAATGGCGGATAAAAAAGGTTATACCCGTGAGCAGCAGGATGACTATGCGATTGGTTCCTTAAATAAAGCCGTGACGGCGGTGCAGCAAGGTTTCTTTAAAGATGAAATCGTACCGGTCACTGTCAGTAGCCGTAAAGGCGATGTGGTGGTGGAACAGGATGAACAGCCTTTAAATGCCAAGGCTGACAAAATTCCAACTCTGCGTCCAGCGTTCAAAAAAGACGGAACCATTACTGCGGCAAATGCCAGTTCAATTTCAGATGGTGCTTCAGCACTGGTGATCACCTCGAGCGAAATTGCTGCACAGCGTAACTTAAAACCGCTAGCTCATATTCTGGCCTATGCCAGCCATTCGCAGCATCCATCAGAATTTACCATTGCACCGGTTGGTGCGATTGAAAAAGTCCTGAAAAAAACCGGTTGGGATGCTCAGGATGTTGACCTTTGGGAAATCAACGAAGCGTTCGCCATGGTGACCATGTTAGCCATTGATGGCTTTAAACTTGATCCAGCAAAAGTGAACATTAATGGCGGTGCCTGTGCACTTGGTCATCCATTGGGTTCTTCTGGTTCCCGTATTATCGTGACCTTGATTCATGCCTTAAAACGTACTGGCGGCAAGAAAGGGATTGCATCCTTATGTATCGGTGGTGGTGAAGCGACTGCGATTGCTGTGGAACTAATTTAAGCCCATCTTAAATCGTATATTCAGGTAGCAAACTAAATACTGATTCATTCAAAAGTTGCTGCTCTTGGTTCGCCAGGAGCAGGGATTTTTTAAATCATATTAATTTTTAAAATACACAATAAAATCAATATTTTCAGACTTTGCTGATCCGATTCCATCTATATTTTTACTATAAAAATTACTTTTTAAATTATTTAAAAACTTTTTCTAGCACATGCCGGTGAATAAATCGTAACTTGTCTTTTACTGCTTCGCTCAGCTTGAACGGGTAGGCATCTTCCAGGCCCATACAACGGTTTAAGGCATTCAGATTAAAGGTCAAGGTGACCCAATTTTCTAGAATGTGTTCAAAATCCTGTCCACCAATCGGGCATTCTTTAAAATCCATACTGGCCAGATAGCTGCCATTTCCTTCGACACGCATACCACCATAGTAGGCAGTTTCCAGTGTTTCCATCATATGCAGATAATGTGCCCAGGTTTCTGCCCAGTCTTCCCAGGGATGGGCGGTGGCATAAGCACTGATATACTTTTCCTGCCAGTTGATTGGTGCGCCTTCGTTATAATGGCGTTCAAGTGCCTTGCTGTAGTCTTGCCGCTCATCGCCAAAATACTGACGGAATTCATCTAGCAATTCCGGATGCATATGTTGCATGAGCGCAAAATAATAATGGCCGCTTTCATGGCGAAAATGACCTAATAAAGTCCGGTAGTTTTCACCCATATTTACACGTGTAGTTTCCCGATAAACTACATCGGCTTCAATTGCATTTAGGGTAATGACCCCATTGGCATGACCAATTAAAACAGGCTTATCTTCTTGGGGCAGGAGAAAATCAAAACGCAGACCAAATGGATCATCTTCAGACTTTTTAGGGCGTGGCATCATGTTCATGCGCTGGGCCAAATACAGAAATCGACGTTTGGCTTCTTCCAGTCGAAACCAGTAAATCAGGTTTTCGGAATTTTCCAAATCAGGAATGACATGGGTCAACTGACAGGATTCACAAAATTCCTCATCTTCATCGCTGGGAATCATCCAGTTGCATACCTGATAATTTACATAATTGTGACAGGGTTTATAACTGGCATGCTGGTAGTTTTTGGCGATTGGAACCCATCGCTCAGCACTCTGTTTTTCGAATGCGCATAGCTCTTTTTCCGAAGCGATATAACCGATCGGTGACAGACAGTGATCACAAACTGATTTGTAAAAAAACAGCTGTTGCTTGCAGACGGCACATTCAAAATGTTTCATTAAACTCCCTGTAGGGAAGCGAACGACCTAAAATGTTTATCGATGATGAACACGAAAAAAGGTTCAGAATGCCTACCTAAATTTCTTCCTGATAAAGAAACATCATAAAAATTTCATTGAAAATTCTATATGGATGAATTGTAAATATAGGCTGCTTGATATTAAATGAAACATCAATTGAATCTTTGTTTTAATAAAAAAGTATAGTTAAACAAGCTTTTAAATAAATAAATTTTTAAATAGAGTGAGTTGCCATCTTAAAAACACGGACAAGGCGTATTGAAGGATATTACCAAATATTCCGACCGGTTTTTAAATTTGGGGGAAGTCCATTCAAGAACAGCTAACTTTTAAGAATAAAAAATTTTTAATGTGAGCAAGCTAATAAAGAGGAATTAAAAAAAACATGAAAATTAGAAAAGCCAATCTTCAGGATACTCGTGCCATTGTCGATGTGATTGCACCCTTTGTCGATGCCGTGATCAGTTCGGAAGAAGGTCGCCAGCGCTTTCAGCCTGAGATGATCCAGACCATTTTCGAGCGTCCGGACATTCATTATTTTGTGGCAGAAATCGATCATCAGGTGATAGGCGTCGTGGCTTATATGGAACCTGCACACTTCATGCATTTTTTCCTGAACCAAGTCTATCAGGGGCAGGGTTATGGCCGCCGGCAAATGTGGCACTTTTTAGAAAGCGAGATCCGCCGTCAAGGCCATTCAATTATTACGGTAAAATCCAGTCTTTATGCCTTGGATATTTACAAGCGCTTTGGTTTTGTGGAAACGGGAAAATACACGGAAGAACATGGAATCCGTTTTATCCCGATGCGAAAGGATTATCCAGATTTTTAAAAGAAAATTAAAAAAACTGTTAGGCACAATTTTATATTCCAAAATTTTCCAAAAAAATGGTCATTTTCTGACTGTTTTATAGATGATTTCACCTATAACAATGTGCCATTACTTGAGATAGCATCCGGCGATCTGGTACAGGGGTATTCGTCTTCACTGATGAATACTTGTTGTTATTGCATTTCATATTGGAGCCAAGTAGAAAAGAGTTCAATTACACTTCAGGTCTAATTACATACTTTAAACATATAGAATAAATACACACTGTACACATCAGCCTAGGAAGGTTTGACTAGGGCGTGTCCTCATTTGAAAAATTGGTTTTAAATACTTAAAATCCTCCTTTAAGCTCTTTTGATTTCTATATTTTTTCAATGGCACGTACTCTTCTCACCGATGATATCTGGCAGCAAATTCAAGATACTATGCGATTACACGGTTGTTACTGTTCAAAGAATAGTAGAAATATCATGGAAGCGATCTTATGGAAACTGCGTACAGGCGCCACATGGCGTGATATTCCCCAAGAATTTTGTCCTTGGCAAACTGCTTACAATCGCTTTAATCGTTGGGCAAGCAAGGGATTGTGGGATAAATTTTTTTTAGATTACGAGGCGTCTTGGATCAAGAATGGGTATTCATTGACGGAAGTTACATACGCGTGCATCAACATGCAAGTGGAGCTCGGCATGGTTTCGAAAGAGCAATTGGACAATCACGTGGTGGACGAACAACAAAAATACATCTTGCAACCGACGCGAATGGATTACCGATTGATTTTAAAATCACTGGGGGTGACGTCCACGACAGTCAAGTTGCAAAACAACTGATTGATACGGTAGACGAGGCAACTTATCTCATTGCTGATAAGGGGTATGATGCTGAGCACATTAGAATATATGCCAAGAACAAGAATATGATTCCCATTATTCCATTGAGATCAAACAGTAAGAGATCGAATAAGGAATTTGATAAATATCTATATAAATTAAGACATTTAGTTGAAAATGCTTTTGCGAGATTAAAACATTTCCGTGCTATTGCAACTCGATTTGATAAACTGGCACGCAATTATAAATCTATGATTCGTATAGCCTGTATATTTATTTGGTGCAAAGCCAAATGAGGACACACCCTAAGCAAAATTAGTACCATTTTCACGTTTTAAAATGACTGGCAGATCACATTGCATTTTTTCAGCTGGAATCTTTCCAAATTAAGCCAAACTTTCTGCTATTGGCCAGCATCCTATTTTTAATTAGTCAGTCCTTTTGTTAAGACATAGAATTAATTCACTTTTGTAGTAATAGCGATCAGTAGATGGCATTCAGCTGGATTTTTTTCACTTTAATTGCTGCATTTATGCAGGCTTGGCGCAACGCCTTTCAAAAACAGCTCAGCACCACGGTCGATGTGTGGGGAGTCACCCTGGCACGCTTTATTTTCGGTTTGCCATTCGCTGCGCTTTACCTGAGCAGCCTGTATTATTTCAAGCCAGTTGAAAGTGTGATTCACTTCACGCCCAAGTTCTGGGTCTATGTGGTGATTGCGGGTTGCAGTCAGATTTTAGCTACGGCACTGATGGTGCAACTGTTCAAGCAAAAAAATTATGCCGTTGGGGTGGGGCTGGCGAAAAGTGAAGCCATTTTAGCCGCCATTATTGGTGTGACCTTATTAGCAGATCATTTGTCATTTTTGGCCTGGATTGGTGTGGCGCTGGGCGGATATGCGGTATTTTTATTGAGTAAAGGCCAACAGGTCAGCGGGTTTTCAACCAGAACACTGGCTATTGGCATCGGAAGCGGTTTAAGTTTTGCCATTACCTCACTACTGGTACGCGAAGCCAGTTTAGAATTAACCACTTTACCAACCTTGCATCGTGCGGCCTGGGTGCTGTTAATGGTGATCAGTTTTCAGTGCCTGAGTATGCTGCTTTACCTCAGCCTATTCAGTCGCCAGACTTTAGTGGCCATGTGGCAGCGTCTGGGCTTAACTTTTAAGGTGAGTGTGTGCAGTTTTATGGCATCACTCGGCTGGTTTACTGCCATGAGCATGATGAGTGTGCCGGTCGTGAAAACCTTAGGACAAATTGAGATTCTGTTTAGTATGCTGATTTCGGCATATTTCTTTAAAGATAAACTGGCACGTGCGGAGCATTGGGGACTAGGCTTGGTAGTGATTGCGGCGATTCTAGTGATCTGGGCCTAATCTGAACGAATATTGAGAAGATAAAAAAAGCCACTTCAAAAAGTGGCTTTTTCTTTGCATCTGTTTAAGCGGCAATAAATTTCTGAACTGCCTGATTAAATGCTTCAGGTTGCTCGATGTTGGAAATGTGCAAGGCATTGATTTCAAACAACTGGCTTTGTGCAATTTCAGCTTGCATGGCTTGACCATCTGCAACCGTCGTTACGGGGTCTTGCTGACCGGCCACAATCAGTACCGGCACTGAAATGGTTTTGATCTGTTCGCGTAAATCCGCCTTAGCCAAAGCTTCGCAACAACTTGCATAACCTTCCGGGCTGCCAGCTCCAAGGTCGTTTGAAAGTTCTGCAACTGTCGCTGCGGTGCTTTGGATAAAGGGTTCGGTAAACCAGCGTGATGCTGCAGTTGATGCAATCGGTGCCAGACCTTGTTCACGCACCAACGCGGCACGTTCCAGCCAGGCTTGTTCCTGACCAATCTTGGCAGCAGTATTGCAAATAATCACGTGGCTAAAACGTTCAGGCTTGTTAATCGCTAACCATTGACCGGTTAAACCGCCCATCGAGATACCACAGAAAGCGGCTTTCTGGATGTTCAGGTGATCCAGCAGATTCACTACATCCTGTCCTAGCTGGTCCAGGCTATACGGACCTTGTGGTGCAGAGGAAGCGCCATGACCACGAGTGTCATAGCAAATGACAAAATAGTCTTGCTGGAAAAATTCAATTTGTGGTTGCCACATGCTGAATTTAGTACCCAATGAATTAGAAAAAACCAGGGCAGGTTTGCTGGCATCACCAAAGGTCTGGTAATTGATCTGGGCATCGTTGGATGTAAATGTTGGCATTGAAATCCCTCCCGACCTCCCTTTAAAAAAGGGAGGAGGTTTATCTTTTTAATAGGTTGTTAGACGCGTTCAATAATCAAAGCGATGCCTTGACCGACACCAATACACATTGAACAAAGACCGTATTTACCGCCAGTTTGTTCCAGCTGGTTGAGTGCGGTTGTGACTAAGCGTGCGCCAGATGCACCAAGTGGATGGCCCAAAGCAATTGCACCACCATTCGGATTGACTTTCTCTGAACCATCTTCAATGCCAAGGTCACGAGTACAAGCCAAAGCTTGTGCTGCAAAAGCTTCATTCAGCTCGATCACATCCATCTGCTCTAAAGTCAGACCGGTTTGCGCCAGTAATTTCTTAATGGCAGGTGCTGGACCAAAGCCCATGATACGTGGTTCAACACCAACGACGGTTGAACCAATAATTTTGGCACGTGGTTTTAAGCCATGTTGAGCAATTGCTTCATCAGACGCGATCAACAGGGCAGCTGCACCATCGTTAATCCCTGAAGCATTACCCGCCGTTACCGTCCCCTCTGCTTTCACCACAGGCTTCAGTTTTGCCAGAGCTTCTGCAGTGGTAGATGCACGTGGATGTTCATCAGTATACACAACGATCGGCTCGCCTTTACGCTGCGGAATCACCACAGGAATGATTTCATTTTTATAGAAACCTTTGGCCTGCGCTGCTGCAGTACGTTGCTGGCTGGTCAGGGCAAACTTGTCCTGGTCTTCACGGTTGATGTTGAACTGTTCCGCCAGATTTTCAGCCGTTTGCGGCATGGTTTCTACGCCGTACATTTCTTTCAGTTTCGGATTGATAAAACGCCAGCCCATGGTGGTGTCTTCAATCTTCTGGCTACGGCCATACGCCGTTTCTGACTTGCCCATGACAAATGGCGCGCGCGACATGCTTTCTACACCACCGGCAATAATCAGATGAGCTTCACCGGCTTTAATTGCACGTGCTGCCATCGCCACGGCATCCATTGATGAACCACATAGGCGATTTACGGTCGTCGCTGGTACCTGATAAGGCAAACCTGCAAGCAGAGAAGACATACGACCGACGTTACGGTTGTCTTCACCGGCCTGATTGGCACAGCCATAGATCACGTCATCGACCTGTTCCCAGTTCACACTTGGATTGCGTTCCATCAACGCTTTAATTGGCAGCGCACCTAAGTCATCAGCACGGACAGGCGCGAGGCCACCGGCATAACGACCGAATGGGGTACGGATGGCATCGATAATATATGCGTTTTTCATTGTGTATTTGCTCACATATTTAAAAGAAGAAAACTCCTCCCTTTTTAAAGGGAGGTTGGGAGGGATTTAATGAAGTAGTTTTATTCCTCAAATCCTCCCTAAATCCCTCCTTTAATAAAGGAGGGACTTCCCCTTAATTTGATTGAGTCGCATCAATCAGTTTGGCACCGGTCATTGACTGCAATTTTTCAAATGACAGACCTTCAACTTTCTCAATCACTTTCATCCCTTCAGGGGTGACATCAATCACGCAAAGGTCGGTATAAATACGGTCGACACATTTCAGGCCAGTAGCCGGATAAGATAATTCAGCCACAATCTTTGGCTCGCCTTTTTTGGTCACGTGATCAGTCGTAATAAAGACTTTTTTCGCGCCAACAGCCAGATCCATTGCACCGCCGACTGCTGGAATTGCATCTGGAGCACCAGTATGCCAGTTAGCCAAGTCACCATTTTCAGCGACCTGGAAAGCACCCAATACGGCGATGTCTAAATGACCGCCACGCATCATGGCGAAAGAATCACCATGATGGAAGAAAGAACCGCCTTCAAGTAAGGTCACGAATTCTTTACCGGCATTGATCAGCTCAGGATCGCGGTCTTCTTCAGCAGGAGGAGGACCGAAAGCCAACAGGCCATTTTCAGAATGCAGGAAGACGTCTTTATCGCTTGGCAGGTAGCTTGAAATCTTGGTCGGTAAACCAATACCGAGGTTTACATAGGCACCATCAGGAATGTCTTGTGCCACACGTTCAGCGATCTGGTCACGGGTCAGTTTGCTATAGCTCATTATTTATCTCCGATGCCAATTATTGTGCAGGTTTAACTTGAACAACATGTTGAACAAAAATTCCCGGGGTGATGATGTGCTCTGGATCCAGTGCACCCAGTTCAACCACTTCTGATACCTGAGCAATGGTCACATCTGCTGCCATCGCCATAATCGGGCCGAAGTTACGCGCAGATTTACGGTAAACCAGGTTACCCCAACGATCGCCTTTAGAAGCTTTAATTAAAGCAAAGTCAGCTTTAATTGGATTTTCTAAAACGTAGTCTTTACCTTCGTAGTTCATGGTCGGTTTGCCTTCAGCCAGCAAGGTACCAAAACCGGTAGGGGTATAGATTGGACCTAAGCCCATACCCGCCGCCTGAATACGGCAAGCCAGATTACCTTGTGGCACCAGTTCCAGCTCAATTTTTCCAGCACGATATAATTCGTCAAATACCCAGGAATCAGACTGACGCGGGAAAGAACAGATAATCTTGCGAACAGCGCCCGCTTTAAGCAGTTTCGCCAGACCATAATCGCCATTACCGGCATTATTGTTGACAATAATCAGGTCTTTAATACCCAATTCGATCAGACCATCAATCAGTTCAGCAGGCTGACCCGCTGTACCGAAACCACCGATCATAATGGTAGAACCGTCCTTGATCTGGGAGAGTGCTTCTTTCAATGATAATGAACTTTTATCTATCATAATCTGGTCCTTACATATCCTAAACTGATGGATGTCTTTAAACTCGTTTTGAATCTGATGCTGTAACCGGAACTGCGTTACGGTTTTTCTGTGACAGCAGAAAATGTGCGACCAGGCCAAGGCAAATTCCCCAAAAGACTGAACTCAGTCCCAAGAAATGCATGCCGGAAGCAGTCGCTAAAAAGGTGATCAGTGCTGCATCACGTTGCGACTCTTTGCCCATGGCCACGGAAATGTTGGTGGCAATCGCACCCAGTAATGCCAGTCCTGCCAAAGCCGCAATTAATTCTTTGGGCATCAGGCTGAACAGCATGACGATGCTGCCGGCAAATAAACCGCCTAAAATATAAAAAAGCCCATTCGCCACACCGGCGATATAACGCTTTTCTTTCAGTTCGTGCGCGTCTTTGCCTAAACACAAAGCAGCCGTGATAGATGCCAATACGATGGTAATACCCCCCACACAGGCCACTGCAAGCGAGGCAATACTGGTCGCACTGATAATCGGCTTGGCGGGCATGTCATAACCACTGAGTTTGATAATCGCCATTCCCGGTAAAAACTGGCCAGACAGGCTGACCAGAATCAGGGGGAGGGCCAGATTCAGGGTTGAACTCCAGGTCCATTCCGGTGCAATAAATTGCGGAATTGCCAGACTAAAATCTGCCGTGACCGGGTTAATCTTGCCCAGTAACATACTTAAAACCACACCGGCAACCAGTACCCAGACCATGGCATAGCGTGGACTGAAACGCTTGGCCAGCAAAAATACCGCCAGCATGCCAAAGACGATATAGGGCATGGTATCGGTCGCGGTAAACAGCCCTAAACCAAACTGCAATAAGATCCCTGCCATCATTCCGGCAGCGACTTCCTGAGGAATCCAGGACAGCAATTTATCAAAATAACCGGTGATCCCAATGAAAAAAATCACCACGGCAGAGGTGATATAGGCAGCAACCGCTTCATTGAGCGAAATATCGGGAAACAGCGTGACTAATAAAGCTGTTCCGGGTGCAGACCAGGCGGTAACGACAGGTATTTTGTATTTAATCGATAAGAAAATACCGGCAAGTGCAGCACCAATAGAAATTCCCCAAATCCATGAAATCATCATGTCTGGGGAAACTTGGGCTTGTTGAGCAGCCTGGAAAAAAATGATTAGTGGGCCTGAATAGGAAATCAGTACTGCTAAAAATCCTGCAACAGTTGCTGAAATTGACCAATCATTTTTTAATGTCTGAAACAGGGTGTTCATTGGTGATGTGCCTCCTTGCGTCAAACCATGATCCTGTTAAAAAAAAGTCATGATCAGGATTTAGCCCTGATCACCACCACCGACCGGTACGACGGTACCAGTCATATACGATGATTCATCCGAAGCCAGGAATACAATGGCATTCACCTGTTCCTGAATCGTACCGTAGCGACCCATAAAAGTACGGTCAATGGTCTGATCAACCACTTGCTGCATCCAGTCTTTTTCTGATTCAGTCAGCGGATTGGCATTGCGTGGCACTTTACGCGGTGGTGCTTCGGTACCGCCAGTTGCAATCGCATTGACACGAATTCCATCTTTGGCATGTTCAAAGGCGAGGGAAGCGGTCAAACCGTTCACACCACCTTTAGATGCTGAATATGGAACACGGTTAATACCACGTGTGGCAATAGAAGATACGTTTACAATTGTACCTTTCTGATTTTTAATCATTTCTGGAAGAACTGCACGGCAGCACCACAGCGTTGGGAACAGTGAGCGGTTCACCTCCTTGATAATTTCCTCTTCAGAAAATTCTTCAAAAGGTTTCATCCAAATCGCGCCGCCAACATTGTTGATCAGGACATCGACACGGCCATAAGTTTGCAGCGCTTTGGCGACAACAGATTCTGCGCCGGCAAAGGTTTCCAGATTGGCTTTGACAGTAATCGCATCACCGCCAGTGGCTTCAATTTCAGCCAGAACTTCCTCTACAAAAGGGGAAAGATCCGCCATGACGACTTGTGCGCCTTCGTTTGCCACTTGCAGCGCCACACCGCGCCCGATGCCTTGGGCAGCACCGGTCACGATCACGACTTTATTTTCAAATCTTTTTGCACGGTTCATTCTATTCTCCGGTTCAGTCTGAACTTAGTTTGCAGAGAATTTTTCAAACAGGAAGTTTGCAGGTTTAACGCCTTCAGCATCTAACCAGCCGCGAACTGCTTCAACCATTGGCACAGGACCACACAGATAAATATCCACATCACCCGCATTGAGCCATTCTTTTTCGATATGACCGGTCACATAGCCTTTACGCTCATGATTAGATTCTGGATTCGCAATCACAGTACGGTATTCGAACCAAGGGAATTTATCCTGCAGCTCATTTAGTTTTTCAATCGCTACCAGGTCAAAATCATTGGTCACACCAAACACCAGACGCACTGGATGTTCTGAACCTTTTTCTTCTAAGACTTGCAGCATCGACATAAACGGCGCGATCCCTGTACCACCCGCCAGCATCAGCACTGGACGGGTCACATTACGCAGGTAGAAGCTACCAAATGGACCAGTGAAAGTCATTTTGTCGCCAGCTTTGGCATTGACGCTTAAAAATTCACTCATTTTACCGTTTGGCACGTTACGTACCACAAACCCGGTTAAACGGTTACCTGGTTTTGAACTGAATGAATAAGAACGGGTTTCAGTCGTTCCCGGGATACCGACATTGACATATTGACCTGCAAGGAAGTGAATGTCTGCCTGACCTTCGTCTAACTGAATATCAAAAGTAATAGTCGAGTCAGATAAGTTCTCTACGAGTGCCAAAGTACCCTGGAAGGCATGAATTTCAGTTTTGCAGACCTCAGAAGATGCCTGGATCTGGAATACTGCATCTGAAGTTGGTTTACATTGGCAAGCAAGAATAAAGCCTTCAGCGGCTTCTTCAGGCGTTAAAGCATCTTCAATATAAGTTTCTTCAGGCATGTCAAATGAACCTGATTCACAAAACGCACGACACGTTCCACAAGCACCATCACGGCAGTCCAAAGGAATATTGATCTTTTGACGGTAAGCTGCATCCGACAGTGTTTCACCATCTGAAACAGAAATAAAACGTGTAACGCCATCTTCAAATTGAAGTGCAACATTGTGGTTTGACATGGCTGAATATCCTATATAAATCTTTGTAACTGAGCCTTTCAGCCAATTTTCCATCTGACCGAAAGGCATAACCTAGCTGTAAAAACAGTCTTAGAGGTGATAAATGTCGATAACCTGGTTGATGTAATCGTTTTTCAGTACCACGTATTTGCTTAAAATTTGTGGTTTATCGCCTGAGAAATCGATTTCATAACGAGACATACCGAAATAGCTGTAACTTGTTTTGTAACGGAAGCTCAAAGTATTCCAGTTAAAACGTACAGTCACTTTGTCGCCATCACGTTCAACAATTTCAATATTGCTGAGGTTATGGCAGGTACGTGTGTCCGGCATGGTTGCAGATGAACGTTCAGTCTTGATCCGGAACACGCGGTCTTCTAAACCTTGACGATCTGGATAGTAAATCAACGAGATTTCAGACTGCGGATCTGTGGTCAGTTTGTCATCATCATCCCAAGCTGGCATCCAGAAAGACGCAGTAGGGGCATAACAAGTTAACCAGTCATCCCATTGTTCATCATCTAAAAAGCGGGCTTCTTGATACAGGAACTGAGCAATATTTTCTAAAGTGATGTCGCTCATGCGTTTTCTCCTTCAGTTGATGCTGCAATTTCTTTCTCAGTCGCAATACCTTTTTTGATCAATTCTAACCAGTACTGGTGCTGAGACAGGTATAGACCTTCATCTTCAGTTTTAATACCAGACAGTTTTGGTTTTAAACCGATTTCATTGGCAGCATCATCAGGACCTTGAATCCAGTGTTTAGAACCACGGCACATATCGTTCCATTCCAGCGCGATACCGGCATAACCTGCCTGACAAGCACGGAATTCTTCAAGATCGTCTGGTGTCGCCATACCTGAAGCGTTAAAGAAATCTTCATACTGACGGATACGACGGGTACGTGCTTCAGGCTCTTCGCCTACAGGTGCGATACAGTAGATCGTCACTTCAGTTTTATCGACAGAAATCGGGCGCAGGACACGGATTTGTGAACCGAACTGATCCATGAAGTAAACGTTTGGATAGATACACAGGTTACGTGAACGTTCGATCATCCACTTCGCCATGGCTTCGCCATATTGCGCAGTGTATTCATCTTTCTTGGCAAAGTTAGGACGGTCTTCCGGGTTAGCCCATTGAGTCCAAAGCAGCATATGACCATGTTCAAAGCCGTAAGAACCACCGCCTTGTTTGCCCCATGCGCCTGCGCTCATGGCACGGATGTTGTCGCCAGCTTCTTTTTCTTTACGTTGCTGAGTCGTTGCAGCATAGTTCCAGTGTACAGCAGACACGTGATAACCATCAGCACCGTTTTCAGCAGTCAACTTCCAGTTACCTTCATAGGTATAAGTCGAAGAACCACGTAAAACTTCCAGACCTTGTTCAGACTGATCCACGATCATGTCAATGATTTTGGTCGCTTCGCCCAGGTATTCTTCCAGAGAAGGAACATCCGGATTCAAGCTGCCGAACAGGAAACCTTTATAGTTTTCAAAACGGGCAACCTTTTTCAGGTCATGTGAGCCGTCTTTGTTAAAGCAGTCTGAATAACCCGCTTCAGCCGGATCTTTGACTTTTAATAACTTACCTGAGTTATTGAAAGTCCAGCCATGGAATGGGCAAGTATAAGTTGCTTTATTGCCTTTCTTGTTACGGCACAATTGTGCACCGCGATGCGAACAGGCATTTATCATGGCATTCAGTTCACCTTGACGGTTACGTGCAATGATGATCGGCTGACGACCAATATAAGTAGTATAGAAGTCGTTATTGTTTGGAATCTGGCTTTCATGTGCTAGATAAACCCAGTTACCTTCAAAGATGTATTTCATCTCAAGGTCAAACAGGGCCTGGTCTGTAAATACTGAACGGTGTAGTTTAAATTCACCAGATTCATAATCATCAACCAGTAATTCGTCAATGCGGTCTAAATGGCTGGTGTTAATTACGGGAATACGAGGCATGTCCTTTCTCCGACTTTCCAAGGGGGAAGTCAGCGGGATATATCTCAAGGCATATCCCGCTTCTTAATGTATTAAGCGCTAGCGCGGCGACGATCAACTTCAGTAGAAGGTACGTTTTGTTTCTCTTTCACAAGTTCAATATCAAATTGAATGTGTTTGAAAGGACCGTTTAGACCACGTTTTGCAATTTCAGCTTCATCAGTCACGTCAACCGCAGTTGCAACCAAGCCTTCACGAGTCGCGAATGCAAAGTCATCCCACAGGTATTGGTCGCCTTCAATGTTGAATTGAGTAGTCAGTTTGCGGTAACCCGGTGCAGATACGAAGTAATGTACGTGCGATGGACGGTTACCGTGACGGCCTAATTTGTCCAGTACAAACTGGGTGGTACCTTCTGGAGGGCAGCCATAACCCACTGGCATTGTAGTCAATGCAGTATATTGACCATCGGCAGCGGTAATGATGCTGCGACGCAAGTTAAAGTCAGACTGTGACTTGTCAAAGAATGAGTAGTTACCCAGGCTGTTTGCATGCCAGATTTCAACTTTGGCACCTTCAACACGGTTGCCGTCAGTATCCGTCACTGTACCTTCAATGATCAGCGTCGGGATTTTGCCTTCTTCAGAACCATCATCCATACGCGCAAAGCTTACAGTTTCAGGTGCGCCAGCGACATAAAGTGGACCTTCAATCGTACGTGGCGTACCGCCAGTAATACCTGCTTTAGCATCTGCTTCATCAGCACGTAAGTCTAGGTAATGCTCCAGACCCAAACCTGCAGCCAATAAACCTAATTCGTTCGCTTGACCGGCATCAGTAAAGTATTCCAGGCCTTTCCACAGTTCTGACTGGGAAATATCAAGATCTTCGATAGCCTGGAAAAGGTCGCCCAATAAACGCACAACAACTTGTTGTACACGTTCATCTACAGGACCTGTCGCTGTATCAACGTTCATTTGCTTAACTAATGCATCAATTTCTTGGCGATTCATACTATTGCTCCTAAAGTATGTCTTTCATCTTTTAGTGGCGCACTTTTTTAGCTTTCATTGGCTGGCTAAATCTGGCTGGCCACAATCCTTGTTGAGGTACCCTCTGTTTTCGATTCGGAAGGGGAATCCGGTGACTCCCAATCCGCTCATTTAATCAACTGTCGTCATCTCGAACTGAAGATGGGTGACGGTTTAATGCCATCACTTCAATATTCATATAAGGATAGAGCGGCAAGCCTTGTAACAGGTTGTGCAACTCTTCATTGCTTTCAACATCAAAAATACTGATGTTTGAGTACTGGCCCGTGATGCGCCAGATATGACGCCATTTGCCTTGACGCTGCAATTCCTGCGAATAGGCTTTTTCAACAGCCTTAATTTCGTTTGCCTGTTCAACTGGCAGGTCACGTGGAATGTTTACATCCATACGTACGTGGAAAAGCATGGGTTTCTCCTAATTACTGACGACGTAAGTTGTCAATCTTGTTTTCATCCAACTCAATCCCCAGACCTGGTCCTTTCGGAATCTCAAGTTCAAAGTTTTGATAGTTGAGCGGGGTTTTCAAAATATCTTCAGTCAGCAGCAAAGGACCAAACAGCTCGGTACCGAACGCCAGACTTTCAAAAGTAGAGAACACATGTGCCGAAGCAATCGTGCCCACCGGGCCTTCCAGCATGGTGCCGCCATACAGGTCAA
This sequence comes from Acinetobacter sp. AS5, assembly GCF_048957595.1. Classification (NCBI taxonomy): domain Bacteria; kingdom Pseudomonadati; phylum Pseudomonadota; class Gammaproteobacteria; order Moraxellales; family Moraxellaceae; genus Acinetobacter; species Acinetobacter sp. AS5. The sequence goes on from NZ_JARDAL010000039.1 coordinate 19,014, forward strand.
TACCTGCAAGTTTGGCAATCTTGCCTACTTCACAACCTTCAATCAGGCCACCCGACTGGGCAACTTTGACCGCAAATACAGAAGAACCGTTTTGTTTGGCAATCTCATACGCCGAGTGCGGGCCCATTAACGATTCGTCTGCCATGATGGCAACATCAAAACGTCGGGTCAGACGGCGCATGGCATCCAGGTTATCAATTGCACATGGCTGTTCGATCAGATCAACACCGCCATCTTGCAATAACTGAATGCCTTTAATGGCTTCCAGTTCTGACCAGGCACGGTTCACATCGACACGGATCGAAATGTCTTTCCCTAAGGCTTTCTTAATTGCCAGCACATGTTCAACATCTTCTTCTACCGGACGAGAACCGATTTTCAGTTTGAAAATGTTGTGACGTTTTGCCGCAACCATTTTCTCTGCTTCAGCAATATCTTTTTCGGTATTGCCAGAAGCCAATACCCAAAGAACTGGAATACTGTCACGTAAGCGGCCACCGAGGACTTCGCTTAATGGCAAACCTAAACGTTGTGCCTGAATGTCTAAAAGTGCAGTCTGAATCGCACATTTGGCAAAACGGTTACCATTAATATTCTTTTTAATTGCTTGTAATGTCTGTGCAACATTTAAACCGGATAATGTTTTTAAAAGAGGCGCAAAATAAGTTTCAATATTTACTTTTACGCTTTCCGGGCTTTCATCACCATAACCTAAGCCACCGATAGTTGTTGCTTCACCCCAACCGATGTAACCATCTTCAGTGGTGATTTTGACCAATACCAGGGTCTGGGTTTGCATCGTCGCCACTGCCATCTTGTGAGGGCGAATGGTTGGAATTTCTACCAGCAAGGTTTCAACTGACTTATACATAATACGGGTTCACATTCTTGCTTTAATGCTTTGACTTGATATACCTTAAAAGAATAATGTTGATTGGTCTAAGATCGATTTAGCATTTTTTTATACTTTAAAGGTATTCAGAGCCATGGAACTCAGACATTTGCGTTACTTCGTTGCCGTCGTCGAAGAACAAAGTTTTACCAAAGCGGCAGAAAAACTGTTTATTGCTCAACCACCTTTGAGCCGACAGATCCAAAATCTAGAGCAAGAGCTCGATATTCAGCTATTTGAGCGTGGTAGCCGTCCGCTAAAAACCACCGAAGCCGGTCAATTCTTCTATCAGCACGCTGTTAAACTTTTGTCTAATGCTGAAGAAATAAAATCGATGACCAAACGGATTGGCATTGCTGATCGCACCATAACCATCGGTTTTGTTGGCTCTTTATTGTTTGGTTTGCTGTCACGGATTTTATTTTTATTTAAGCAGCAGCATCCTTATCTCAAAATCGAGATGATGGAAATGAATACCTATGAACAGATTCAGGCGCTGAAAGAGGGAAGAATTGATGTCGGTTTCGGCCGTTTAAGAATCTCGGATCCTGCGATAAAACGCGTGTTATTGCGTGAAGAACGCCTAGTAGTGGCGGCTCATTCAAGTTATGTACTGGCTCATCGTGAAAATATACATTTATCTGAACTGGTCGATCAGCATCTGTTCTTATATCCGAATACTGGAAAGGCAAATTTTTCGACCCAGGTTCGTGGCATATTTTCCGAGTATGGTCTGGAACCAAAAAATATCCGAATTGTCCGTGAGTTACAGCTGGCACTGGGCTTTGTCGCTGCCGGAGAAGGCGTCTGCATCGTACCGGAAAGTGCGCAAAACATTAAATTAGCCCATCTCAACTTTGTACCTCTAGCAGATGCTTTTGCAGTGAGTCCTGTCTTTATGGCCATGCGCAATATGGATGAAAGCGAATACATTCGTTACCTGTTTGATGCGGTATATCAAGTCTATGATCTTGAAGCGCTAAAATACGATCGATCGGTATTTTAATCGCTAAAAATTGTGCGAATGATATAGCGCCAAAACCTATGAGGACGTGATAAAAACAACCTGTTTTAGAAAACTTCATGATTGAATAATATATTTATTAATTAATTGAATAGTTTAATTTTACCCAGACCTTATAGGTATAAAGCCATGCCTATTCAGTTTTAGACATTTTTTCCTATTTTCTGCATTGTGAGCAGCATAAGTTGAACTTCACAATTAGGAGGTGGAGATGTCTACAAATAAAGTGAATATAAATACGCTGATTGATGAAGCGAAATTCACACCCTTTCATTGGGGTGTTTTGATCTGGTGTTTGCTGATCATTATCTTTGACGGTTATGACCTGGTCATCTATGGGGTGGCGTTGCCGTTACTGATGCAGGAATGGTCGCTAAGTGCGGTACAAGCGGGCATGCTGGCCAGTACTGCCTTATTCGGAATGATGTTTGGTGCCATGAGTTTCGGTACTTTATCCGATAAACTCGGCCGTAAAAAAACCATCATGATCTGTGTGGCTATTTTTAGTGGGTTTACCTTTATCGGTGCCTTTGCCACATCACCAGTCGAATTCGGAATTTTACGTTTCCTGGCTGGCCTTGGAATTGGCGGTGTCATGCCTAACGTCGTGGCATTGATGACCGAATATGCGCCTAAACGTATCCGCAGTACGCTGGTTGCCCTGATGTTTAGTGGTTATGCCATTGGCGGGATGACTTCTGCGCTACTCGGTGCATGGTTGGTGCCACAATTTGGTTGGAAAATCATGTTCCTGCTTGCAGGCGTTCCATTACTCATCTTGCCGATTCTATGGAAATATCTGCCAGAATCCCTGATGTACCTGACCAACAAGCAACAGACGGCTCAAGCACACACTATTATTCAGAAAATTTCTCCGACACAGGTCATCACTAGTGACACCCAGTTTGTACTGAATGAAGTGCAAAAAGGGGATGAGGCGCCATTAAAAGCACTCTTTCAACAAGGCCGTAGCTTCAGTACCTTTATGTTCTGGCTGGCATTCTTTATGTGCCTGTTGATGGTCTACGCCTTGGGTAGCTGGTTACCAAAACTGATGATTCAGGCAGGATACTCGCTGGGTGCAAGTATGATCTTCCTGTTCGCACTGAATATTGGCGGTATGGTAGGTGCCATTGGTGGTGGATATCTCGCAGATAAATTCCATATCAAAAAAGTGCTGTCTATCATGTTCTTATGTGGTGCCATTGCATTAATTCTGCTTGGATTTAACAGTCCGCAATTCGTTCTATATACCTTGATTGCTGTGGCAGGCGCTGCAACGATTGGCTCACAAATTCTGCTCTATACCTTTGTGGCGCAGTATTATCCGTCGACGGTACGTTCTACCGGTATGGGCTGGGCATCAGGTATTGGACGTATTGGTGCAATTGTTGGGCCGGTACTCACTGGTGCTTTATTAACCATGAATTTACCGCATCAAATGAACTTCTTTGCAATTGCGATTCCTGGCGTAATCGCTGCGCTGGCAATTTTCCTGGTGAACTTAAAAACTTCCGTAGATGGCCAAGCCCTTGCAACACCTGATGTGAAGCCGAATCCATTGGCAAAAGAAGCGACACATTAAGTTAGATTTCAATCAATAAAGATAATATTCCCAATGATATAGATCGCCATCGTAACGGGTGGTGATCTGTTGCTAGAATCGAAACGCATAATAAAAAGCGAGTTTAGGATGAACACGACACAATTATTTAATCAACCAACAATCACATTCAAGCGCACAGTTCTGATGAGCATGATGGCAATGAGTTTAGGGGGCATCAGCTTATCGACTCAAGCACAAACCTCAGCTCAGTCGAATCAGCAGGAAATTGAACAACTGCGCCAGGAAGTTCAGGCTCTACGGGCACTGGTTGAGCAACAGCAAAGACAGACGGCTGTGGTCACTGCACATGTTGCAGCAACACCTGCTCCAGCAACAAAACCCGTAATGAAAATTGCCAGTGGTGCCGAATTTAATCTTTATGGAAATATTCGTGCCGATGCCTCTTATCAGGCTGAAGGTGGTTCAGCAGCACGTATGTATAACCAGATTAATGCTGTACCTTTAGAAGGTGTCGGTGAGCGTAGTGATGAATTTAAATCTACTCTGGCTGCAACCCGTTTAGGCATGGATTTTAAAGCACCAGTCGGTGCTGGAGATAAAGCTTTAAGCGGTAAAGTTGAAGTGGATTTTCTGGGCGGCGCAAGCTTTGATAACTTGCGTATCCGTCATGCTTATATCAGCTATGCCAACTGGTTGATCGGTCAAACCTGGTCGAACTTTGCAGTGCCAGATTATATTCCGGAAACTGTAGATGCATTGGTTTATGCTGGCGGTTCAATTAAACGGACGCCACAAGTTCGTTATACCAGCACCATCAGTCCTGAAACCAATCTGGTATTTGCAGTAGAAGATCCTAAAGATGCAACCATTACTGGTATTAAACAGCGCCTACCTGCTTTAACAGCACGTTTAAATCATAAATTTGCTGATAATCTTACAGTCAGTGCCCGTGCGATGGGGAATGAAAAGCGTGTCAATGAAGATGAAAAAACCGCATGGGGTGTAGGGCTTGGTGCCAAGTATGATGTTGTACCGGGTACAACGCTCAAAGCTGATTATTACCATGTTAAAGGCGATAGCAGCTTTGTGTCTTATGCAAATACAGGTGTTGTTGCAGCAGGTGGAAATCTTTACCAAAGTGAATTTGACTCGATTACAGTAGGTATTACCCAGCAGTTTAATGACAAATTGCGCGGTACATTAGGTTATGGTTATATGAATTTTGACCAAGATAATGGCTATCTTACTGCCGTGAATACAAGTACAGTTAACAAAGATCTGTGGCAGGCTTGGGCAAACGTTTTCTATAGCCCAACCAAACCTTTAAGTTTCGGTCTGGAATATATTTATGGTGAACGCGAAGCATATGGGCCTGCATTAAATATTGATGGTGACGTAATTAGTGGTCGTACAGGTGAAGACAACCGAATCAATGCGGTTGCGATTTACAACTTCTAAGACTTCTTTCAATGAGAGAGTCTGATCTGTAACAGAAGCGTGGATGAATTAATCCGCGCTTTTGCTCTTTTGAAGCATGGTTTCTGCCAGCAGATTGACTGCATCTTCAATCTTGGCTGTCCATTCAAACGAACAGCTCAGCCGAATATAATGTTGGCTGGCAGGCTCAGGCTTAAACAGCAGTGCAGGGGCAATTGAAATATGCTGCTGAAGCAATTGTTCATAGAGCTGCTGGGCATCGACTTCTTTAGGCAACTCAATCCAGAGGAAATAACCACTGGAATAATAATAAATTTCACAGACGGCGCCTAAACGTGCTTTAAGTTCCTGATAAAATTTCTTTTTATATTTTTCCAGATGCTGCCTTAAATGCCGCAAATGTTTTTCATAATGATGATGTGAAATAAACTCGACCAGCGCATTTTGAAGTAAGGGACTGACCGTTAAAGTGCTCATGAGCTGTAAGTGCTGAATGGCATCCGAAAATGGGCCGGCATACACCCAGCCGACGCGGGCGCCCATCCCCAGCGTTTTCGAAAATGAGGCACAGTGCAGCACCATTTGATGCCGATCAAAATATTTAACGGGTAGCGGTTTGGATGAACCATAATTTAATTCCTGATAAACATCATCTTCGATTAAATACACCTGATATTCATACAAGAGTTCCGCAATTCTTTGTTTGATTTCAGAACTGACGGTAAAACCAATCGGATTATGGGCATTCAGCATCAGCCAGCACACCTTGATTGGATACTGTTTTAAAGCCTGTTCAAATGATTCGAGATCAAAGCCAAACTGTGGATGTTCCGGGATGGTAATCACCTGTAACCCCAAACGCTCGGCTGCCTGCCAGGCGCCATAAAATATGGTTTGCTGTAGCAGGATAAAATCACCGGGTTGGGTTAAGGCCTGTAAGGACAGATTCAATGCTTCTAGCGCACCAGATGTAATGACAATGTCATCCGGGTTACAGGTAACGCCTTGTAATTGATAACGGTTGGCAATCAGTTGCCGCAAGTTCTGATTGCCGGGCGGCATATGATTCTGATTGTTGTAACTGCTTTTTCTTTTGGCCTGCTGTGCCAGAATCTGCATGAATTTGGCGTTATATAACAGCTCTGCATTGGGAAAGGCTGAACCAAAAGGTACAATTTCGTCTGACTGAGTCGATTTTAAATAATTAAATACCACCGAATTGATTTGAATTTTAGGATTTAAACCAATCTGGACAGACTGTTTGCTATTGAGCAGTGCTTGAGTGTGTTCTGCAACGTAATAGCCCGATTTGTCTTTGGCATAAACCAGCCCTTGCGCTTCAAGTTCTTGATAAGCATTGAGTACCGTCATCAGGCTATAACCAGATAATTGGGTCTGTTCGCGAAGTGAGGGCAATTTTTCATGTGCCTTCCATACGTCATTTTCAATCATCTGACGAATATTCTGTGCCAGTTTTTCAGACTTATACATATACTTTCTTGAACTAAAACTGTTCTAATTATTTTGATTTATAGCATATTTTAAGATACTCAATATAACAAAAGGGAGGAATAGGATTGTTGTCATTCTATTTTTTAAGCTTGAGTCTTGATGCACGACAATTAAAGTGAAAATCAGATCTCAGATTTTCTGTGGAAATTTTATCTCTACATAAATTGTATTCCTATTTTTATACGCCTCAGTCACTTGGCTTAATTTGTCACAATTCGATACTTACAAAGTTAGATTTCCTTGCTAAATTCAATCCACATGATGATAAAAAGTAAGTTACGGTTTCAGACCGAGCCATCATGCAACTATAACAACGATACGCAAATACGGACCAATAACAAGCACAAAGGAGTGGAGAATGCTCGGAAATATGATGTTTCAGCCTTTACTGATCAGCAGCATGATTGAACATGCAGGACGCTATCATGCCGATACCGAGGTAATTTCCAAAAATACCGATACCAGTATTACAGTGACCAATTGGGGAGAAATTCACCAAAACTCGAAACGTTTTGCCAATGCATTACAACAACTCGGCTTAGCGCAGGGAGATCGGGTCGCGACTATTGCCTGGAATAATCATCGCCATTTAGAGTCCTGGTATGCCATTTCTGGCAGTGGCCTGGTCTGTCATACCATTAACCCGCGCTTATTTCCGGAACAGCTGATTTTTATTATGAATGATGCTGCGGATCGCGTGGTGCTGTTCGATAAAACATTTGTCCCTTTAATTAAAGCCGTGAAAGCGCTGTTGAGCTCAGTCGAGCATTTTATCTGTCTGGATGCAGCTGATCCGGCAGTTAGAGAAGCGATACCAGAAGTACAATTTTATGATGATCTGATTGCCGGCCAAAATGCAGATTTTGAGTGGCCAACACTTGATGAAAACTCGGCAAGCTCTCTGTGTTATACATCAGGAACCACGGGCAATCCCAAAGGTGTGCTGTTTAGCCATCGCTCTACGGTATTACATAGCTATGCCATCATTTTACCTGATTCCTTAAATGTCTCGGCTGCCGACATTATGTTGCCTGTGGTGCCGATGTTCCATGTGAATGCGTGGGGCACACCGTATGCCGCTGCGATGGTGGGATGCACTTTGGTCCTTCCTGGACCGGGCCTGGATGGCGCCAGTCTGGTCAACCTGATTGATAATTATCAGGTTTCGGTAGCTCTTGGTGTGCCGACCATCTGGCAGGGTTTGATTGCCGCCGCAAACCAGTCAGGCTCCAAACTGGAAAGCCTAAAACGGAATGTAGTAGGTGGATCGGCATGTCCACCGGCCATGCTAAGAGCTTTCAAAGAACAGTTTAATTGTGAAACGATCCATGCCTGGGGCATGACGGAAATCAGTCCACTGGGTACAGCGAATCAGCTCAAGACCAAACATTTGCATCTGTCTGATGAAGAAAAATTGCAGATTCGTCTGTCCCAAGGTCGTCCTCCGTTCGGGGTTGACCTACGTTTGACCGATGCAGAAAAAGGGACGCATGAAATTGAACGTGATGGACAGACCACAGGAAATTTACAGGTCAAAGGGCATTGGGTCATCAGCCATTATTTCGGCAAGGAAGAATCAGCACTAACTGCAGATGGCTGGTTTGATACCGGCGATATTGCTACGCTGGATCAGGATGGTTTTATGAAACTCAGTGACCGTTCTAAAGATTTAATCAAGTCTGGCGGAGAATGGATTTCATCGGTGGAACTGGAGAATATTGCCATGGGACATCCGGAAATTGCGATGGCTGCCGTAATTGCCGCCCAACATCCTAAATGGGATGAGCGCCCGGTATTGATTGCCATTAAAAAGCCGGACAGCCAGCTAAGTGAGATTGATCTGCTGGAATATTATGCAGACAAGGTAGCCAAATGGCAGATTCCAGACCGAGTCGTATTTGTTGATGCGATTCCACTCAGTGGTACTGGTAAAATGCTGAAAAAAGATCTGCGTGAATTATATGGGACTATTCTTTTGGAGCAGGCAGCAGGTTAAAGCGTCATTTAATCTGAAAATTCCTACATGAAGTCAAAAAACTGATCTCGAATAGAGATCAGTTTTTTTATGTACAGGCTAAGCAGCGTTGTCTGTTTAAAAATGCTTTTTCTCAATCCATATCGCCTTGATCGATACTTTTAGATGATATTGTCCGACAAAAAGTCATATTATATGGCTTAGGCACATAATTTGACCTGTATTGACATGGTCTGAATGTGAGAATTCTTTATCCTGAGCAATATAATAATTAGACAGTTGTACATTAATAAAACTGTCTGCGGATAAGGGGATAAAAATGACAAGCATGCCAACCTATCAGCCGCATTGGATCCGGGAAGATTTCATTGATTTTATTGGTGAAAAAATCCATCCAACCTGGGCAATTAAAAAAGTTAAGGCTGCCGTTATGGGCATTCAAGCCATCAGCCCTGACTTTTTCAAAATTCACTTACGTCCAAATCATAATTTTAAAGCCAAGTCATTTCAGGCCGGCCAGAATATTGCAGTGACTGTTAGACTCGATGGCATACGACATCAGCGACATTATTCTGTGGTGACGGTATTGAAAAATGGTGATCTGATCATTGCGGTTAAACAGCAGGGTAAAGTGTCACGTGCCTTAAGTCTGATGCAAATTGGTGCGGTGGTTGAAATATCTCAGCCCCAAGGTGAGTTCACATTGCAAAAATCCACCCAGCCGATTTTATTCCTGGCTTCAGGTAGTGGTATTACCGCCATTTACTCCTTGCTGCAAAAAGCAGTCATTCAGTCTCTGGAACAGATCGACCTGATTTATTTCACTCGAGATGATGCCTTTCATGCTGAACTGAAAACATTGGCTCTTATGCATCCAAACTTGAAATATCACCATTTCAATACCGTGGAACACCAGCAGCATCTGACGCAGAGCTTATTACAAAAGCTGGTGCCAGACTTTGCAGAACGAAAAATTTATGCTTGTGGCTCCGCCGGGATGATGAAGGCCGCACTTCGCATCGTTGATAAACTGGAATTGAAATCCAATTTTCATTGGGAATATTTCCAAATTGTGGTCGATGAAAAAATTAAAGCACAGCCGGTACGGTTTTTAAGATCGCAGCAGGAATTTCAAGCCCAGTCCAACTTACTGGAAAGTGCCGAAAAATCCGGCTTGAGACCAGCGCATGGCTGCCGAATGGGTATCTGCAATACCTGTTCCTGTACCAAAGTCAGTGGTTCGGTACGAAATGTCCTGACCGGTGAAATTGATCATGGTAATAATACCCAGATCAAACTGTGCATTTCTCAGGCAGTGAGTCCTGTGGTGATTAATTTATAAACTATTGATAAGCCATTAATTAAACTATAAGAAGGTGCTCCCATGAATATGCAAATTGATTTTAAACGACATAGCAAAAGCCAATTTCTTAGTCCTGAACAGATTGAGGAATTCGGTACCAAAGTCGATGCGATCCGCCGCGAGGTCATGGATGATCTGGGGGAAAAAGACGCCGAATATATTTATAAAATCCGCAACTTTGTCCGCTATAGTGAAATTGCCTCACGCGGCATGCTGATGTTTGCCGGCTGGTTGCCACCGGTATGGCTAGCAGGGACAGGTCTGCTCGGTCTTTCCAAAATCGTGGAAAATATGGAACTCGGCCACAATGTCATGCATGGCCAGTTCGACTGGATGAATGATCCGAGTCTGAACGGTGCGACCTATGACTGGGATACGATTTCAACCGGCGATGACTGGAAATACACCCATAACTATATTCACCATACTTATACCAATATTGTCGGGATGGATCATGATGTGGGTTATGGACTGATTCGAGTCAGTGAATCGCAGAAGTGGGAACCACGCTTTCTGTTCAATATTCCACTGGGCATTCAGTTAATGGTATTTTTCGAATGGTATGTTGGCCTGCAACGTCTGCATCTGGAAGATGTGATTGCCTATAAAACCAAGACCTGGAAAGAAGTCTGGGAAGAGGCAGCACCTTTACGCCAGAAAATGCGACGTCAGGTGTTAAAAGATTATGTATTTTTCCCGCTCATTGCCGGCCCAAACGCCATTCCGGTATTTACCGGAAATGCGGTGGCCAATGTGATTCGCAGTCTATGGGCTTCTGCTGTCATTTTTAACGGTCATTTCACTGAAGATGCTGAAACCTTTGAAATGGACAATACTGACAATGAAACCCGTGCCGAGTGGTATTTACGCCAGATTCGTGGTTCGAGCAATTTTAGTGGAACAACCTGGCTACATATCTTGAGTGGCAATTTGAGCCATCAGATTGAGCATCATTTATTCCCAGACATGCCCGCCAATCGCTATGCGCAGGTTGCGCCAAAAATCAAAGCGCTCTGTGCAGAATATGGCATTCATTATAACGAAGCCAGCTTTATGAAACAGTTTTCTACTGTATGGGTAGGTCTCGCTAAATGTTCTCTACCGAATCACTGGACTGAGCAGGTGGTTGAAAAAACCCATGCTGCCAAATCTGTATTCAACTACTTTAAAGCGAAACTATTGTCATAATTTTTTAAGCGTTACTTATTCACCGTTTTGGTAATCCTCAATAGATTTGGATGGTCTATTGAGGAATTTTTTTTGAGTTTTATCAGATTCAATATCATTAGAATGATTCTGTTTATGAATAAAATATGGATACAGATTTCAAAAAATGACGAAAGCAAAACAGATCCAGTACTGCTGAAACGCTTTGCCTACAACAACCTGCTTCAGCCCTAAGGGCTTCTCTCTATAATGGCCGCGTCGTTACACTCAAGGTCTCAGTTTTGAAACATCTTAAATATTTTTCAGCAATTCCATTATTAGTACTTTTAACTGCTTGTAATACCACTGAAGCGCCAGCACCAGATTATCAGGGCAATTGGAAAAACACCGTGGAAAATCCAAAACTTGAAAATATTCTGGTTATTTCCAAAAATGGTGAAAATTATCTGATTACCAATACGATCAAAGATAAGGAAACCGGTAAAACCGAGAAAAAGAATCCAATGCCCGCTGCAGTGAACGAAAATGGCATGCTTCAGTTGAACGCAGGTGCAGGTATGGTCGATTTTGCAATCGATGAGAAAACCGGAAATCTGGTTGGTTCAGGCTCAATCTATAAAAAAGCCAAATAGTCAGCAAGATTTTTAAGCCACAAATAGTATTCAAGATGTCATGAACAAGGATGCTTCATGGCATCTTTTTTAGTGGATGTTGTTATTGAATGAACTTAATAATTCAGCAAAATTTTCGACATAATAATTTGCTTTGGCTTTGATCAAATCTATTTCATGAGCGGAGTGCTGGTCATAAATTCCCACTACCTCGATGCCCGCATGATTTGCTGCTTCTACACCGACTAGAGAGTCTTCAATAATTAGACATTCCTCAGGTCGAAGGTTAAAGGCTTGCAAAACATTCAGATAAACTTCGGGATGAGGTTTAATGTTCTGGACATTTTCACGGGTGAGAATCAAGGAAAAGTCCTCATCAAAGCTGATTTTAGAGTTAATATTTCGATTGTTATCCTGATAGCGCTGTACATTGAATAAACTGGTGGTGGTGGTCAAAGCCAGTGATATCTGTTGCTGTTTTAAAGCCTGAATCAGGAGGTCTGCCTGAGGTTTTAACTCGACGATATAATCAAGAAAATGTCGGGAAATACTATAACGACGATTTTTTACTTCTTCTTTAGCTGGTTCAAAACCGTATTGTTCTTTTAAAAATCCACAATATTCCAGATAAGGATCTGACATATGTCTCAAGGCGGTAAGTTGAAGATCGCGCTGTTGCTGAATCTGAATCTCATGTAAATCGACTTTTCTGTTGGAGAGCTCATCAATCAGGGCTGCATCTACCTGATTCCAGATGCCTACAGAATCAATCAACGTACCATCTAGATCAAAACAGACCAGCTTTTTATCCTGAAACATATAAGATTTCTCTGTATTTTTACCATTTATTCAGTGGGGCTGAGTATATCGCATACGATTTAAATGTTTAACTGACCTGAGTAAACCGGGCTGGAAATTTTGCGTTGAGGTACTTTTTAATGAATTTATTCATCTGGCAAAAGTATTTTTTTCGGAAAATTACAGCGAGTTTAATCCTGAAAATAGTTGCAAAGTGTTATATTTTAATCTGACTCTAAATAGACTTATGCGGATAAAAGACCTGTCCGAATGAGGAGAAAGTTAAAGGAAATGTATTTCTGTGTTTGAACTTGACTGTAAATTGCTCAGTATTTTTTATTATGTCTATAAATTTAAGAACGTATCTCAGGCAGCCGATCATTTAGATATGAGCCAGCCAGCGGTGAGCAATCTGCTGAATAAAATTCGTCAGCATTATGGTGATCCTTTATTTTTACGTATTGGCAATGAGATGCTGCCGACAGACCTTTCCAAACAGCTCTTTCCCTTGGTCAGCGAAGCACTGAGCAAAGTTGAAGCAATCAATAATTTCACTATCAATTTTGATCAGGTCACTTCACAGCAGCGCTTTACACTGGCGATGACCGATGTATCGCATCTGGTGTTATTGCCAAAAATTTCCCAGTATCTGAAGCAGCATGCATCCCATATCCGTCTGAATGTGCGTCCGATTACCTCGGAAACCAGTTATCAGATGGCCAATGGCGAGATTGATCTGGCTTTGGGCTTCTTGCCAAATCTGGAGAATGGCTTTTATCAGCAGAAACTGTTTGAGCAATATTATGTAGTGATCGCGGCGAAAGACCATCCGCGACTAACGGGTGACTGCATCACGACCGAAGAGTATTTACGTGAAACCCATATCGATATTGATGCCGGGATGGGGCATTACCATATTGAAAATGAATTGCTGAATCTGGAACTTAAGCGTGACATTCTAATGCGTCTGCCAAGTTATCTGGGAGTCGGACTGGTAGTGCAGGAAACCGATGCGATTGCGACCGTGCCTTATTATTTGAGTGAAGTCCTGTTATCACGTGGCAATCTCAAGATCTTTAATGCGCCAATTGCGTTCCCGACCTATTCCGTAAAGCAGTATTGGCATATGTCCTGTCATCATAAAACCAGCCATCAATGGTTACGCAATATGCTGCATGAGATTTTAAGTAAATAACTCTACAACTTAAATAGTTTGATTGAGTTCTCATCTCTAGATTTTAAACTCCCGGTTCAAGCCGGGATTTTTTTATTTTGGTACATCTTGATGCCTTTTTCAGAGCCTTGCACCTGAAGTGATCAGTTCCATCTCAAAAAAAGTATTACGAATATAAAAAATAGTATTACCAGTTTGGCACGTCCTTTGCATCTATCTACTCAATCATAAAGTGATCTAGGGTTCCGATACATGAAGATTCATGTAGGTCTGCGACCGAGAGTTCACGGCTTAAGTTTCAAGCTCAAGCTACACGGAGGGATAAAAGCCCGGGAGGTAAACCGTACAAGATTGGGATGGATGCATATGAGCACAACTACTTATCACGAAGATCAAGTCCTTTGGACTGAACGTTTACCGGGTGGACACCACTGGTCAGCACGCATCCAGCGTGGCGCAGTTTTACAACTTAAATCTTTAGGCGCAAATGCCAATGTTTCACTGTTTTGTGTGAATAGCGAAGATAAGCTTGAAGCCTATAACATGCCAGACAGCTTAAAAGGTCAACACAGCGCATTTTTAAGTACAGGGCACATTTTGGCGTCTGATTTAGGTCGTGCGATGATCTCGATTGTTAAAGATGACCATGGTTGGAATGATGCCTTTTGTGCGCCAAGTACCGCACAGCAAATCGAACAACAGTTTGGCAAGCAAAGCTTCCAAGATGCGCGTAACGACATGTACCGCAATGGCAAAGACAGCTTATTACTTGAAATGACCAAATTTGGTTTATCTGCAACCGATCTTAGCAATACCTTAAATCTCTTCTCGAAAGTGCAACCAGATGACAACGGCAACTTGTCTTATGTCACCTCTGACAATACCGATCAAGTAATTGAATTGCGTTTTGAAATGGACTGCTTGGTGTTTTTATCGAGTGCGCCACATGCTCTAGATAATTCGACTGAATATGCACCTGCTGATATTCAACTCTCACTCTTTAAAGCATTACCTTTAGGCGAGACAGATGTCTGCCGTGACTCATGCCCGCAAAATCAGCGTGCGTTTCAAAATAATAACCGCTACTACGCTTTAACTGCTTAAGGGGAATGATCATGACTGCACTCGTAAATCTAGAAAAATCAGTACTTAGCGAAGTTTGTCCTGCCGGTGAAGCATGGATGTGTGAAGTCAAAAAAGGCCAGTATTTCCGTATTGTTGATCTTGAAGGTAATCAAGCGGTGGATACTTTGTTTATTTCCGCACATAACCCTGAAGAGCGTTATAGCGCAACCGATACTTTGGCGATGAACCGTCAAATTTATCTAGAAAAAGGTACGACTTTATATACCAACTTTGGCAATAAAATTGCGAGTATTCATGATGACAACTGCGGTCGCCACGATACTTTAGGCGGTGCATGTTCATGTGAAAGTAACACGGTTCGTTATGCGCATGATAAATATCCAATGCACAGTTGCCGTAACAATTTCATGATTGCATTGTCACAACATCCGATTGCGAAAAAGCATGGTCTGGATGTGCGCCATATCGGTCCAAATATTAATTTTTTTATGAATGTACCTGTAACTTCAGATGGTCACCTGAAATTTGATGATGGGATTTCTGCACCGGGCAAATATGTGGAAATTAAAGCTGAGATGGATTTGATTGTGTTGATCTCAAACTGCCCACAACTGAATAACCCATGTAATGCCTATAACCCAACAAAAATTCAACTGATTGTCCGTGAAGGCGAGGTATAAGACTATGACTTTAAAATATGGGTTTAATAAAGTTCTCATCGCCAACCGTGGTGCAATTGCTTGTCGTGTCATCCGTACCCTTAAAAAATTAGGCATCCAATCGGTTGCGGTGTATTCGGAAGCAGATCGTGATTCATTGCATGTCACTTTAGCCGATGAAGCGGTCTTTATTGGTGATGCACCTGCTAGCCAAAGCTATCTCAATGTCGATAAAATTTTAGAAGTTGCTAAACAAACCGGTGCGCAAGCGATTCATCCGGGTTATGGATTCCTCTCTGAAAATGCAGAATTCTGTAATCTGTGTGAAGCACAAGGCATTGTGTTCTTAGGACCAAATGCGGAACAGATGAAAGCCTTTGGTTTAAAACACACGGCACGTGAGCTTGCAATTCAAGCCAATGTACCGTTACTTCCGGGTAGTCAGTTATTGGCTGATGAAGCTGAAGCACTGCTTGAAGCGGAACGTATTGGCTATCCTGTGATGCTGAAAAGTACAGCAGGTGGTGGTGGCATCGGCATGCGCTTGGTCTGGAATGCGGAAGAGCTGAAAGATGCCTACGCAACCGTGTCGTATTTAGCGCAAGCCAACTTTAAAGATGCAGGTTTATACCTCGAAAAATTCGTACAAAATGCCCGTCATATCGAAGTGCAAATTTTTGGTGATGGCAATGGCTTAATCCTAGCACTCGGTGAGCGTGATTGTTCGGTGCAACGTCGTAACCAGAAAGTGATTGAGGAAACGCCTGCGCCACACTTAAACGATACGCAACGTGCCTATATTCAAAATGTCGCAATTCAATTGATGCAATCGGTGAATTACCGCTCGGCAGGTACCGTGGAATTTGTGATGGATACCGACACGCAAGCATTCTATTTCTTGGAAGTGAATACTCGTCTGCAAGTTGAGCATGGTGTCACCGAGCAAGTCTTTGGTGTGGACTTGGTTGAATGGATGGTGACTTTAGGAAGTGGTGATTGGGTTGCACCGACATCAAAACTTGAATCCAAAGGGCATTCGATTCAGGTGCGTCTCTATGCTGAAGACCCAATCAAAAACTTCCAACCAAGTGCAGGGTTATTAACTCACGTAGAATTTGATGACAATGCGCGTAATGAAACTTGGGTAGAGACCGGTTCAAACGTTTCATCTTTCTATGATCCGATGATTGCCAAAATCATTGTGACTGCGGATGATCGTGAGTCTGCGATTCAAGCCATGACCGATACACTGGCTAAAACCCAAGTGGCAGGCATTGAAACCAACCTTGAATATCTACAAAACATTATCGACTGCGATGTATTTAAAGCCGGTACACAGACCACGCGCTTTTTAAATACCTTTGAATGGAAAACCCAAAAAATTGAAGTCTTACAAGCGGGCATTCAAACTGCCGTGCAAGATGTCACAGGTCGTTTGGGCTATTGGGATGTTGGTGTGCCACCATCAGGTGCGATTGATCCGCTGTCTTTAAATGTCGCGAACCAATTGTTAGGCAATGCACCCAATACCGCAGGGCTTGAATGTACTTTGCAAGGTCCAAGCTTAAAATTCCATTGCGATAGCCAAATTGTATTAGCAGGTGGCGATATGCCATCGACTTTGGATGGTGTGTCTGTCCCGATGTGGCAAACTGTGAATGTGCGTAAAGGTCAGACGCTGAAATGTGGCAAGATCGCCACAGGTTGCCGTACTTATATCGGGATTAAAGGTGGTCTGAATGTGCCTGAATATTTAGGCTCACAAGCGACTTTTACCTTGGGTCAGTTTGGCGGTCATGCGGGGCGTAATTTACTGATTGGCGATATGCTTCCAATCACGGCATTTACATCTGATGACGTGAAAGCCTTAATAGAAGATCAAATCCCTGCATTCTCAAACTCTTGGGAAATTGCGGTGATGTACGGTCCACATGGTGCGCCTGATTTCTTTACCAAAAACGACATTGATACCTTCTTTGCCAACGAGTTTGAAATTCACTTTAACTCAAGCCGTACCGGTATCCGTTTGATTGGACCAAAACCTGAATGGGCTCGTCAGGACGGTGGTGAAGCAGGTCTGCATCCATCCAATATTCATGACAATGCCTATGCGATTGGTGCGATTGATTTCACCGGTGATATGCCAATTATTCTCGGTCCAGATGGTCCAAGCCTCGGTGGTTTCGTGTGTCCTGCGGTAGTGATCAATTCTGAGCTGTGGAAACTCGGTCAACTCAAAGCAGGCGATAAAGTCAAATTTGTGCCTGTGAGTTACCATCAAGCGAAATTGCTGAATGAAAAATATCATGCGCAATTAAATGCTCAAGATACGCAAGCTGTCACTTTTGATGAATCGTTCTATCCTGAAATCAGCACGTTGAAATCTGCCATTTTAGATACCTTAAAAGGTCAAAATGGCACGCCTGATGTGGTGTATCGTCCTGCTGGCAACAACTATATGCTGGTTGAATATGGCGAACTGGTTTTAGATTTAAACCTGCGTTTCCGTATTCATGCGCTGGTGCAATGGGTCAAAGATCAAAATATTCAAGGCATTATTGACCTGACACCGGGCATTCGTTCGCTGCAAATCCATTTTGATTCGACCAAGCTTGATCAGATTGATTTATTGCGTATGCTTCAATTCGCAGAAGAGCAACTGCCTGATGTCACTGAGATGCAAGTGCCATCACGTACTGTGTATTTACCGCTTGCTTGGGAAGATTCACAAACCCAACTCGCAACCGAACGTTATATGCAAACTGTGCGCCCTGATGCACCGTGGTGTCCTGACAATATCGAATTTATTCGTCGTATCAATGGCTTAAAAGACAAACAAGCCGTGAAAGACGTGGTCTATAACGCGAGTTATTTGGTCATGGGCTTGGGCGATGTGTACTTGGGTGCGCCTGTGGCAACCCCGCTTGATCCGCGTCAGCGTTTAGTCACGACTAAATATAACCCTGCGCGGACGTGGACGCCTGAGAATGCTGTGGGGATCGGCGGTGCGTATATGTGCGTGTACGGTATGGAAGGTCCGGGTGGTTATCAGTTTGTCGGTCGTACTTCGCAAATGTGGTCACGCTACCGTAAAAACCCTGACTTTGAACAAGGTATGCCGTGGTTACTGCGCTTCTTTGACCAAATTAAGTTTTATGAAGTGTCTGAAGCGGAACTCATGCAAATGCGTGAGGACTTTAAAGCAGGGCGTTTAAAATTACGCATTGAAGATGGTGTATTGAATCTAAAAGAATACAACGACTTCTTAACTGAAAACCAAGAATCTATTTCGGCATTTAAAGCGGTGCAACAAGCCAACTTTGATGCAGAGCGCCGTCGCTGGCATGAAGCAGGTCTTGCGGAATATGTCTCTGAAAGTCTAGATGCTGTGGATGATGGCGAAGGTGTTGAAGTGCCTGAAGGTGGTTGTGCGGTGGAATCACATATGCCGGGTTCAATTTGGAAAATTGAATGTCAGTCAGGCGATATTGTGGAAGAAGGTGCGACCTTAGCTGTGATTGAAGCGATGAAGATTGAGATACCAATTATTGCACCTGAGCGTATGCGTGTGGATGCAATTACCATTGAAAAAGGGCAGACGGTAAAAACGGGGCAGGTGTTGTTTACGTTGGCACCAGTGGCTTAATGAAGTAGGAATAAAATAGACCGTCCGCAAGGGCGGTTTTTGCTTTTTAAATGTTAAGAATATATAGATAATATATGGATGACAAAAGCGAATAAATCTGAAATGACTAACTACTTTATAAAATCTTTTAATGCAGAAAATTTTAGAATGTTTTCTAAGATTTCAGTAAAATTTAATGAAAAATTTAATTTTATAACCGGACCTAATGGTTGTGGTAAAAGTAGTATTTTAACTGGTATACATCACTGCCTTCATCATGATTTCAACTCCTCTAGATTAACTAGTGAATCTAGTTTTCATATAGAAGTTGTAAATGGAGGTGAACTTATATTTCTAGGTTTAGCCAAAGAGTCCTTCAGGGAAGGTAATGCATATAGAGAAACTCAAATGAAAAATTGGTTTCCTCCTCGCATTGAAAATGTAACACAACCATACAGGGTGTTTGTTCCTGATGGTCAAAATAAAGAAATAATACCCTTATTTTTAGGGACAAAAAGATCTATTGATTATGTAAGAGTTCAAGGCGCACAGCGTGAGGAACCACGGCAAAATTCTATAGATATATATCGACAAAGAAATCTTGAATATAGTAATTCAAATGTTAAGCAATGGTTTATCAATAGATATTTCTATATTGATAAAGATTGGGCATACGAGGAAAAGATTAATTGGGATATTTTGCTTGAAAACTTACCAAGAATTGCTCCTACGGGAAGTGATTTCCAATATTTAAGAACAGAAAGAGATTTAGAACCTATTTTCAGATTGTATGGTCAGGAGTGTTATCTAGAAGAATTGTCTGCTGGATTTCAAGCAATTTTTTCTGTGATTGCTAATATTATTGAATGGATTGAAAAAATTAACCCTCAAGGACATAGAAATATTCAAGAGGCAACTGGTACGGTTTTAATTGATGAATTGGACTTACATTTGCACCCTGAATGGCAATTTAATATTAGAGATGGATTAGAGGCTTTATTCCCTAAACTTCAATTTATTGTAACGACTCATTCACCACATCTTTTGGCTTCAGCAAAAGAAGGTGAAGTCATTATTATGAATCGTGAAACTGGGAAAACAGAATATTATTTTAAGCCTAGTGATAAGCGCTACTCAGGTTGGAATACTGATCAGATTTTGGAAGATGTAATGGGAGTTAAAAGTCTTAAGAATAAGGATTATGAAAGGCTTATAGATGAAGCTCTCGATGCTTATGAATCAAAAGATAAGACTAAACTTTTATCTGTAATGGAGCATTTGAAAAATATTACTCATTCAGATGACACGATAGTACAAGTATTAGAAATGAAGATGGCTTCTTTGGAGCTTGAATAAGTCATGATCAAGCTTGAAAAACAAAATGATATTCCTCAAATCCTTCAAGATAAACAAAGAGAATGGACAGATCATTTACTTGCATTAGTAAGTAAATATGGAACTTACAAGAATATTCCGAAAGAAGAGAAAGCTTCGGCTCTTAGCCATTACAGACATAAGGATATTACTACCCCTTTATTTGCTAGCTCACATCAAAAATGTGCTTTTTGTGAAGGAAGTCCAAAAGATAGTGGAAATATAGAAGTTGAACATTTCTATCCAAAATCTATCTATCATGATAAAGCTTTTGATTGGGATAATTTTTTACCAAGTTGTCGTAAGTGTAATGATTCAAAACTTACCCATGATGTAGGTGTTGAACCTATTTTAAATCCGTATGATGAAGATTTTGATCCTAGTCAGCAGTTTGAATTTGTCTTAGCACGTATGAAAGGTAAAACTGAAATAGCTAAACGTACAATTGATGTCTGTGGTTTAAAAAGTCGATTGTATGATCCCTACAGCAAATTGATAAAAGTATTTTGTGAATATGAACAAACCTTAGAAGAGGCTCTTGAAGAGCTAAACGAGAAAGATACTAATCGAAAACGTTTAAACCAGATACGTAGAATTTCTGATTCCATTGATAGAATCGAATCATTAATGAAACCTACTGAAAAATATTCATATTTTTGTTCTTATATCATTCGAAGTAGTGAAGTTTATAATGAAGCAAAAAGGATACTCTCTTTAGAGCTTCAACAAGTAGGCTAAGGAATTTATATTGAACAATATTATCTATTCACGCTTTGTCGCAAGCATTTCATATCTAAAAAGAACCTCATTGAAGTGGTGATTAATTGCTTTAGTACAACAGTTGCGATTCTCACCCGTAATAACCCAGCATTCTATTGCGTTCCTGCGGACATGTATGAACGCCTGATGGATTTGATTGAAGACAAAAAACTGCTCAAACTTGCAGAAGAAGTTGAAACTGAAAAAAAACTGTAAAGATAAGTATTAATGACCTACGAGCTCGAGTTAACAAAAACCGTGCTTAAAGAGTTTAATATGTTCAGCCACACTTTGATGCACTCTCGAACCCCAATGGTGCAAAATGGGCTATTTTTTAGCCGCACTTAATAAAATTAAATCATCCTTATTCTGGTTTATATATGTATGTGATCGATTTTAAAAGTATTCTGCTTAAATCTATTCTATTTTATATTGTGGCACGCTTAATGCATTTATTTATATACAACATAAATAGAGGAGAGCAATACACTTGATCACTCATAAGCATAAACATCGGTTAACCATTCATGTATAAAAAGAATAGCAAGGACATGAGCAATTAAAATGGAATAAACCGGTGAAATACAAAACTTACTTTTGCTTTAGAACAAGCCCCATTTCAATGTTATGGGGCTTTTTTTCGCCCTTTTAAGCAATTTTATTTACCTCATCCAAATAACTAAAAATTGGCACGCTTTCTGCATTTTCCTAAGTAATACGAAATTCTGGTTTTGTAATATCCCTAGGAGATGCACATGAACAATCCGACATCAAATAAAAAAATGCATCCATGGCTTCACTTTCTGGTTGAGCTGCTCAGCGTACGTGCAGGCTTTCACATTAAACAGTCTTCCCAATATCAACCCAAGGATCAACATCGTGCCTAAACAAAAATTGGCACGGATCAGTATTACCGTGCCAGAAACCACGCTGCAGGCGATGGATCAAAAAATTGTCGAGCAGCACTATGAAAGCCGTTCGCAGGCCATTGTCGACATGATTAACCGCCACCTCATTGATGATCTGGTGATTCGCGATGAAGTCATGGTTGGCACACTCACCTTGCTCTACGACGTCAGTCTAAAACCGCTGCGCAGTCAGCTGGTCGATCTGCAGCAGCAGTATCTGGCACAAGTGATCAACTCACTTCATATCCAGCTGGATGATGAAAAAATCCTGCAAGTCATGCTGATGCAGGGCGCGAGCAGTGATCTGAAAGAAATTAGCGAACAATTTATTGCACTGAAAGGCGTGATTAAAGGGCATCTCGAACTGATGGATGCCGTCATGCCGCCTATTCCACAAAATACCGAACACACTTAAGGAGAACAGCTGTGCACAACTTATGGACTGTACAGGACTGGCAACACGCCTACCAGAATAACAATATCCAGCTTAGTGACCTGATTGAGTATGTTGCCGGGTTGAATAATGACGATCATGCCTGGATTTCAATTGCGACAGCAGCACAATTACAGGCACAAATTGATGCATTGACTGGTGCAGATAGCGCAAGCTTGCCACTTTATGGGGTGCCATTTGCGGTCAAGGACAATATTGATGTTGCGGGGTTCTATACCACAGCGGCTTGTAAAGAAGCAGCTTATCTGGCGACTGCCGATGCAACAGCAGTAGCCAAATTAAAAGCTGCCGGCGCGATTGTCGTGGGTAAAACCAATCTGGATCAGTTTGCGACGGGTCTAGTTGGTGTGCGCTCCCCATACGGCGCGGTAAAGAACAGCTTTAATCCTGAATATATCAGTGGCGGCTCGAGTTCGGGTTCCAGTGTAGTCGTCGCAAACGGATTAGTGCCATTTTCACTGGGTACAGATACTGCAGGTTCAGGACGTGTACCGGCAGGGCACAATAACATTGTCGGACTCAAACCGACCAAAGGCTGGTTCTCGACTACGGGCCTAATTCCAGCTTGTCGTACCATCGATGTTATTTCGATTTTTGCCTTAACGGTGGATGATGCCTGGCAGGTGGCGCAAGTTATGCAAGGCTATGATGCCAGCGATGAGTATTCCAGAATGCATCCTCAGAATGAACCGAGCCAATTTTCAAAAGGGAAAATTGCCATTCCGGATACACTCGAATTTTATGGCGATGCTGAAACTGAAAAAGCGTTTAATCTAGCGATCGCACGTGTACAAAGCTTGGGTTATATGGTTGAGCCGATTGATTTTGCTCCATTTCAACAACTGGCGACTGCACTTTACAATCGCTCTTGGGTGGCTGAACGTACCAGTGCCGTGGAAAAAATGGTGCAACGTGAGCAGACCCATCCGGTAATTGGCCAGATTATTTCGCAGGCAGACCGGTTCAGTGCGGTCGATGCCATGCAGGATGAATATGAACGCGCCCGCCTGAGCCGTGTTATTCAAAATACACTGGCAGATTATGATGCTTTGATGGTGCCTACTGCACCCACTATTTATCGCATTGCAGAAGTAGAAGCGGATCCTCTGGTGAAAAACAGCCATATGGGTGCTTATACCAATTTTGTCAATTTTGCCGATCTGTCGGCTTTGGCGCTACCAAACAGCATTCGTGCTGATGGTTTGCCAACGGGCGTGACCTTTATTGCGCCAGCCTGGATGGATGAAGCACTGGCCAAATTCGGGCAAAAATGGCAGCAAGCAAGCCAGTTAAAGTTGGGCACATCTGAACTTAGCTATGAAAAAATAACTGAAATCTCATCGGGTCACAGCGTCAAACTGGCTGTCGTCGGTGCACATCTGACCGGTATGCCACTGAATTTTCAGCTGACCACACGTGCTGGAACCCTGATCAAGCAGACCCGGACTGCTTCGCATTACAAACTGTATGCTTTAAAAAATATCACACCGCCAAAACCTGGCCTGCAATACAATGCGAAAGGTTGTTCAATTGAAGTCGAAGTCTGGGACATTCCACGTGCACTGTTCGGGGACATTGTTGCAGAAGTTCCGGCACCTTTGGGGATCGGTAATGTCCAGCTGATTGATGGTACTTGGGTGAAAGGCTTTATCTGTGAAGGCTATGCACTTGAGGATGCAACAGATATTAGTCATTTCGGTGGCTGGCGCGAATTTATGAAATCTAAACAACTTTCAAATACCAAATTTAAATGTGAATGCATAGGGGAAGTCGCAAAATGATCAAAAAAGCACTGATGTCCGTTTCCGTACTGTCTGCAATCCTTTTTAGTGGCTGTGACAATACCGCTAAAGTACCTGAACCAAATGCCAAGGCAGAAGGACGTGTGACTACTCAGCCCATCCGGATTGGTTATAGTGACTGGCCGGGATTTGTGGCCTGGCAGGTGGCGATTGAAAAAGGCTGGCTGGAAGATGCCGGAGTTAATGCCGATTTTAAATGGTTTGACTATTCTGCTTCACTCTCTGCATTCGCAGCGAATCAGCTGGACGCCGTACTGGTCACCAATGGTGATAATCTGGTCACTGGTTCTGGCGGCACCAAGGGTGTGATGATCATGGCGACTGATTATTCAGCTGGAAATGACGTGATTATTGCCAAGAATGGCATTAACTCAATTGAGGATCTGCGCGGTAAAACGATTGCAACTGAAAAAGGCCTGGTCGATCACTTGTTACTGTCCAATGCACTAGATGATGCCAAGGTTAAACTGAATGAAGTTAAACTGGTCAATACCATGACCAATGAATTGCCACAGGTTTTTGCTACTCCCGATATTGATGCGATTGCAGTATGGCAGCCGGTGGCGAATCAAGCGCTATCTGCAGTGGCCGGTTCAAAAATCATTTTCACCTCTAAAGACAAGCCGGGATTAATCTACGATACCTTGACCGTGAATCCTGCCCATCTGGAAGCCAATAAAGAGCAATGGAAAAAGGTGATTCAGGTTTGGGATAAAACTGTCAAATACATCAATGACCCGGCGACTCGAGAAGACGCTGCACAGATCATGTCCAAACGTGTTGGTGTCGATGCGAAGACCTATATGCAGTTCATTGATGGCACACATTTACTGGATTTGGCCGCCAACAAGAAAGTCTTTACCAAAGGTGATGGTTTCGACTCGATCTATGGTTCCAGCTATCATGTGAACAAGTTCAATGTGGCCAACGGCATTTATACGACTGAAATGAACGTGGATGGTGTGATTGTTCCAACGCTGGTACAAGAGCTGCAATAAAGCCTGATCTCAAGCATAAAAAATCCCCGGTCTGGGGATTTTTTATTGTCAGATAAATAGGGTTCTTTCATAAATTATTTTGAATCACTACAAATAAAATTCCCTCTCCTTGTAGGCATAGGTATCTACACAATTCCTGAACTTTGCGTTAAATTGAAGAGCATGCTCTTCAATTTAACATCTCTGGCCT
>NZ_JARDAL010000040.1:0-40159 GCF_048957595.1 Acinetobacter sp. AS5
GCGATCGCGCTTAAAGAAGGCGTGGAAATGGTTATGCCTGGTGACAACGTTGAGATGTCAGTAGAGCTAATCCACCCGATCGCAATGGACCCAGGTCTACGTTTTGCGATCCGTGAAGGTGGTCGTACAGTTGGTGCTGGTGTAGTTGCTAAAGTAACTGCATAATCGCTGATTGTGTAAGAAAAGCGCCTCTTTGAGGCGCTTTTTTTTGATCTAAACTTTTATAAAACTAAAAATAAATTGTCTGACAATGATTTTAAAAGCTGTCCTTATCTGATATCGGCTTGACCTAAACTGCACTTATGTAAAAAAAATTACCACGTAATATACAGATAAGAATATGAATATTAAATTTTCGGGCCTGGATTGGCCTGATGGGAGTGGTCACATGAATGCGAAAGTAAATATTACCAATCGTGCCGGTGCTAGTTTTCCAGTTCGTCGCATGAACTTTGATTTTGATGCTGTACCGGAATATTGGATGAATGGTTCAGCAGGTCTCACTCATTTTATGACGGCATTATCTGCGCTATTTCCAGCGGGAGAAAAGTTTTTTATAGATTCAGTCCGTGCGGTGCGTAAACATCCTGCAATTGCCAATAATGAAGCATTACAAAAAGAAATTTCCGCTTTTATTGGTCAGGAAGCCATGCATACTCACGAGCATATCGGCTTTAATGCATCTGCGCAAAAACATGGGCATGATGTCGAGACGCTTGATCATTATACCGATAAAGTCATTCAAACGACACGTAAAGTCATGGCTAAACTGGGTAAGCCTGTGGGAATTACCCAAGAAATGGTAGATTTGACTGCAACCACGGCACTTGAGCATTTCACTGCAACCATTGCCTCACAGCTTTTGACCAATAGCCACATTCAGGAATTGATGACAGATGAAACCATGAAAACCATGTGGTTATGGCATGCCATCGAGGAAAATGAACATAAAGCAGTCGCTTATGATGTCTTTGAGGGGGTTTTTGGCAAAGGCCTAAAAGCCTATGCACTGCGTACGTCTTCCTTGGTCATCGCAATGGCAACCTTATTTGTGGTGCAAAGCTATTTCCTTGCCCGTTTGCTTAAACAGGATCAGCAGTTTAATCTTGAGTCCTTAAAAGCCATTTATACCTATGCCTATAGTCCTTCTAAAGGTGTCATTACGGGTATGGCGAAAGAAATGCTGATGTATTTTAAACCGGGATTCCATCCGAATGATCATCATACAGATCAGTTGTTGGCGACTTGGAAAGCCAAATTGGGTCTGTGACAGAACTGAAGATCAAAGAGCGATTAAAATCGCTCTTTTTTTTGCTCGATTTTTTGGATGAAGTTTCTATAATGCGAAGGTTGATTCTATATAAGATGAACGAAGATGATTCGTTTAATGCAAGCAGCGGATGTAGAAGCCGTGGCAAAGATTGAAAGGTCGGTTCAATCACATCCCTGGACTTTAAAACAGTTCGAAGATGCTGTAACAGCTTATCAAAGTACCGTGATTGAAATAAAAGGGCAGGTGGTCGGATTTTGTATTTTACAACCGGTGCTGGATGAAGCCAATTTATTGCTCATGGCAATTGATCCGGCACAGCAAGGCAAGGGCTTGGGCTATCAGTTGCTGGAGGCTTCAGTGGCCATGCTAAAAAATAATCCGGTGCAGATTTTCCTGGAAGTGCGCGAGAGTAATCTGGCTGCGATCAAGCTATATGAAAAATCAGGATTTCATCAGATTGATCTGCGTAAGAACTATTATCCAAATGCCAACGGAAGCCGTGAACATGCCATCATTATGGTGAAAGCATGTACGGATGATTTTGCCAGTCTGTTTAAATCATAAAAGCTGACGACCTTATTTAATAATCTGGTGATTCCATCCGCTGGGTAAGGTCGTCATTAATGAGTTTCCCAAGTGCTGAATCTCCGTGGCACTCAGGGCATGATTTAAACGTCGCCATTGTCCATCGATCAAGAGTTCCAGTGGCAGATACTGAGATTTGTAATTCATCTTGCTAGAATGCGGTACCCAATAACCCAGATAGATAAATTGCAAGCCCAGCTTTTGTGCATGTTCAATCTGTTTCAAGATCGCAAAAGCACCGAGTGAGCGGCGATTTTCATCCGGATCAAAGAAGGTATAGACGGCAGAGATGCCATCATCCAGCAGATCGCAGGTTGAAACACTGATTAGACGCTCACCTTGCCATAACTCTAGAAAGAAGCTGTCGGTACAGCTTTGTAATAAAAATTTTTCGAACTGATCCCGAGTGGGTGGGAACATATCGCCATCTGCGTGGCGTTCATTGATATAGCGTTCATACAGCGCATAATGCAGGTCACCGGCGTGCTCTGGACTGGTAATTTTCATCACCAGATCCTGATTCCGTTTCCCGGCTTTTTTTTGTGAACTGTTCATGCGGAATTCAGCAACGGGTACACGCGAAGACAGACATTGACGACACAGATGACATTCGGGGCGATAGACGAAATCACCACTGCGGCGGAAACCGGTACGTGACAGTTCCGATAAAGTTACTACATCAATACGATGTGCAGGATCCAGAAAAACCATGCGCGCTGACTTGTTGGGCAAATAGCTACAATCATGCGGCGGCGTAATATAGTACTGTAAATCGTTCAGTAGGGCCTTTGGCTGATAAGAGTTCATAACAACTACCCTCTGTTATTTTCATTCACTTAAGCGCGCGTTTTGCGCTATTGTTTTACTTGAAAATACACCTTCCTGATACTTTTTCCAATCGATAGCAGGCTTTTTTACAATATCTTGTAAAGAATTAAGATAGGCTTGGCGAGAAAGTGTGCATGCACCCAGGCTTAACAGGTGATTGTTGACCAGTTGGCAGTCGATCCAGGGCAGCTGATTTTCCTGTCCAATCAGCATTAAAGTGTAGAAAGCCATTTTAGAAACATCGGTTTGCGTACTAAACATGGATTCACCAAAACAGCCTTGACCAATGGTCACACCATAAAGTCCACCGACGACGCGATCTTCATCCCAGACCTCAATGCTATAGCCATATCCTGCGTCGAACATGTCGCAATAGCCTGCGATAATATCTTCACTGATCCAGGTGTCGTCTGCATAAGCACGAGGCAATGAACAGGAACGAATCACTCTTTCAAAAGCATGATTGACCGTAATTTTATAATCCTGCTTTTTCATATTACGTAGCAGGGATTTGCTTGGATGATAATCTTCGGGGCGAATAATGCAGCGTGGTTCCGGACTCCACCAGCAAATCGGATCACCTTCTGAAAACCAGGGAAATAATCCATGCGTATAAGCTTCAAAAAGTGTGGAAGGGGAGAGGTCTGCACCAATACAAATCAGTCCTTCACCTTCAGGATCAATCTCGATCGGATTGGGAAAAATGAATTCTGAGGGAGGAAGTAAAGACATGGCAGACCCGACATAAATCTATAGATAAATCATCATCTCATTCTAGCAATAAAAAAGCCGTCCATAATGGACGGCTTTTTTATTCTTGCTGCTTAGTCTAGTTTGCCCATCGCATCAAGATATTTTTCTGCATCAAGCGCAGCCATACAGCCTGAACCGGCAGAAGTAATGGCCTGACGGTAAATGCTGTCCGCAATATCACCGGCTGCAAATACACCTGGTACCGAAGTTTGGGTTGCATTACCTGCAGTACCGCTTTGTACCTGGATATAACCGTCACGAAGCTCTAACTGACCTTCAAACATGGTGCTATTTGGCTTGTGACCAATCGCCACAAACATACCCGTCACATCGACGTTTTGAGTAGAGTCATCTTGAGTTGATTTAAGACGAACCGAGGTCACGCCAGATTGCGCATCACCTAATACTTCATCGACTTGATGGTTCCAGATAATGCTGATCTTGCCTTCTTTTTCTTTGGCAAATAAATGATCTTGCAAGATTTTTTCAGAACGTAATGAATCACGACGGTGAACCAGAGTCACGTGAGACGCAATATTGGATAAGTACAACGCTTCTTCAACAGCGGTATTACCACCACCTACAACCATGACTTTCTGGTTTTTATAGAAGAAACCATCACAAGTCGCGCAAGCACTGACACCTTGACCCATATAGGCTGCTTCAGATTCCAGACCGAGGTATTGGGCAGTTGCACCGGTACAGATGATCAGGGCATCACAGGTGAACTCTTCCATATCGCCTTTTAATACGAACGGGCGCTGGCTAAGATCCACTTCATTGATATGGTCATACACGATTTCAGTGCCAAAACGCTCTGCATGTGCCTGCATACGTTCCATCAATGCTGGACCAGTCAAACCTTCGGGATCACCCGGCCAGTTATCGACGTCAGTCGTCGTGGTCAGCTGACCGCCCAGTTGCAAGCCTGCAATCAGGGTAGGTTTCAAGTTTGCACGCGCTGCATATACTGCTGCGCTATAGCCTGCAGGGCCAGAACCTAAAATAATCAGTCGTGAGTGACGTGCGCTCATCAGCTGTATCCTTTTTTATTTAGAAATTTATTGAATTATACGTGAAACTGTATAACAGTGGTGTGAGATTAAAGTCGATATTATTGATCATTGAAATCGATTTGGGCTATATAGCATAAGTAACATTGTGCTTGCACAATAGTGCATCTTTTTTCACAGAACAGGTGCATAATATGTATTTTATTGCGTCGCTTTTTTCAAGCATTGAAGCAAAAGAATATTCATGAAGAATTGGTTACAGGACAGTATATGACAGCGGTGTCGAGTGCCTATGCACAGCGCTTAGTAATGACATTATTTTTAGTCTCATTTGGGATTTATCTGTTTCTTGCAACAGTGACCTATACGCCATTTGATCCGGGGTGGATGCATATCTCCAGTGATACGCAGACCGTTTCGAATGCCAGTGGGGTAGCGGGTGCCTGGATTGCAGACCTTTTGTTTGGCTTTCTCGGTTGGGCAAGTCTGCTGATCCCTGTCTATCTGTTTATGGAAGCGATTCAGGTCTGGTGGCCGCGTAGCTTCCTGAACCGGCCATTTCGCTATGCTGCACAATTCTTCCTGTTGCTGACCACCTCAGCGCTGTTGTTTTTATTCTGGCAAGTCCCTGCTGATACGCTGGATAATTCTTCCGGCGGTATTATTGGCTATGAATTAGGTCAGAGTCTTGAACAATTGCTGACAGTCTATGGTGCAGCATTCTTCCTGCTGGTGCTTTGGGTGGTGTTATTTACCTTGGCTTTTGGCGTGAAGTGGAACAAGACCTGGAGCAGCCTCAAAGCAACGCCTGCTTATCTACAAGACCTGTTCTACCGTAATGTGCCTGAAGGCATGTCTGATTTTGATCGGACTGCACCTGTCGCCAAAAAAGAGCCAGTCATTAGTGCAAAAAAAGTAGCGGTTGCAGTAACACCTGCGCCTGAGCATCAACTGGTAGAAATAGATCCGGTGGTACGTGATCAGGTGGCTGAACGCTTATTTGATGATTTTGCCGATAAAGAATCACAACAACCGCAGTTTTATGATGATATTCCTGAAGCTGAGCAGCAGGCTGCTGAGCCAGTCGAGACACTTAAGCAAGCACAGCAAGTGCCTCAACAGCCGGATCGTGTGGTAGCGACAGGCGAGGTGTGGCGTGCCTTACATTCAAATGAAGATCAGCGCCATAAACAGGATATTGATGCCTTACTCAAAGCAGCCGAAGAAGAACAGCTTAATTCTCCAGTCTCACATATAGCCGCTCCTCAACCTGTTTCAGCACAGACTCATGCTCACACCAGAACCGCATCGGCTTCACATACAGGCCTGGACTGGGATGATGATGAAATCTTTGATGAACTTCTGGCTGCGGTTCCGCAAGGCAAAACTGCGACTGATGTGCATAGCCCATTCAATACAGCGCCAGCCGAAAAGACGGCAAGAATTGTAGAAGACATGACCAATGTTGCGCCTGTCATTGCATCTATGGCGACTGCACATGTCGTGAAAAATAGCGCATTACAGGCCGATCTGGATGACCTGGGTGATTTGCTGATTGAAGAAGATGAGCCAAGCCCACCAGTACGTGCATCAAGCTATGCCCAATCTTCTGCATTTGTACAGGCACCAATTCAGCATCAGGGTATAGAGCAACCAGTATCTCCTCCTTCTGCAACTCATGCAGCAGTACGCGAAGCTTTATCTAAAGAAGAATTTGTAGAAGCCTGGCAAGAAACGGCTGGCAAGCCACAGGATGAAGACGAGTTTGATTTTGATGCGCCTTTAACTGATGCTTCAGGCCGTCCGATGTCACGTGCCATGCAGGTGGTTGAGCGCCGTAAAGATTTATCGCCGCTTCCAGGTCTGGATTTACTGGATGAAGTTGATCCCAATAAAAAAGTGAATTTTACCGAAGAGCAGCTGGCACGTTTATCTGAACTTCTTGAAATCAAGTTGCAAGAATTTAATGTCAAAGCCAAGGTGGTAGAAGCACAGCCAGGCCCAGTCGTAACACGTTTTGAACTGGATCTGGCGCCAGGGGTAAAAGCCTCTAAAGTGACCAATATTTCGCGTGATCTGGCACGTTCGATGTCGATGGCATCGGTGCGTGTGGTTGAGGTCATTCCGGGCAAGCCGTATATTGGAATTGAAGTACCGAACAGTACCCGTGAAATGGTCCGTTTAATTGAACTTTTAACTATTCCAGCTTTCACTGATCCGAATAGCATCCTCTCCATGGCAATGGGTAAGGATATTTCCGGTAATCCGGTGATTGCTGATCTGGGTAAAGCACCGCATATGCTGGTGGCAGGGACCACGGGTTCAGGTAAATCGGTGGCGGTGAACTCGATGATTTTATCGATGTTGCTGAAATATACCCCAGATGAATTGCGTTTGATTCTGATTGATCCAAAGCAGCTGGAATTGGCTAACTATAACGATATTCCACATTTATTGACGCCAGTTGTGACCGACATGAAAGATGCGGTGAGTGCATTGAACTGGTGTGTCAATGAAATGGAACGCCGTTATAAGCTGATGTCTTTCCTGAAAATTCGTAAACTGAGTGACTATAACCGCAAGGTGGAAGAGGCGATTGCCAATGGTGAAGACCTGATCGATCCAACCTGGAAAGCGAGCGATTCTGTTGTGGGTGAACGTGCACCGCGTTTAACCCCGTTGCCTTCGATTGTAATTGTCGCGGATGAATTCGCGGATATGATCATGCAGGTCGGTAAGAAAGCCGAAGAAATGATTACCCGTCTGGCACAAAAATCACGTGCGGCCGGTATTCACCTGTTGCTTGCGACCCAGCGTCCATCAGTAGATGTGATTACAGGTTTGATCAAAGCTAATATTCCAACGCGTGTTGCATTGCGAGTGAACTCCAAGATCGACTCGCGTACTATTCTGGATGCGGGTGGTGCAGAAGACTTGCTCGGTCACGGTGACATGCTATTCCTCGGCCCGGGTAAGATTGAACCTGAGCGTGTACATGGTGCGTTTATTGCTGATGACGAAGTCAACCGGATCTGTGATGCATGGCGTGAACGTGGTTCACCAAACTATGTCGACGAGATCCTGACACCGTTTGATGAAGAGCCATCGGGTCGCGGTTTTGAAGATGGTGGCGACGGTGGATCAGATCGCGATGCGTTATATGACCAGTGTGTGGCATTTGTACTAGAAACCCGTAAGGCTTCCACTTCATCCTTACAGCGTAAATTCAGTCTGGGCTACAACCGTGCTGCGCGGATCATTGACCAGATGGAAGAAAATGGCATTGTCAGCGGCATGGGGGCCAACGGCAAACGCGAGATTCTGGTTTAGTTTCAGTGTATCTTCAATAAAAAAGCCTGCTTTCAAAGCAGGCTTTTTTATGTATTTTTGACTCAGGCAAACTTCGCTAATACATCCAGAAACTCGGCACTTTGACGCGGGAAAGTGGCAATCACGTCATGAATCCGCTGTCCTTCCGGATTGGTTGCATTGACATCACGGCCATCAGCGACAAATTTCGTCAACAGGCGTTCATAATCGAATGGACGCATATGCTTGAAAGCGTGATACAGCACGTGAAAATCAGCATTAACACCTGCAGGAGGAAGCTGATTTAAATAGGCAAATACACGCTCATCTGACCATTCTTCGTTAAATGTCGCTGGTTGAGATAATGCCATCGCAATTTCCTTGATCTAATGTAGTTTTTTCGGCATGAAAAAAGGCAAAATATGAGACTAGATTAGCAAAGCACTGCTTTGCCTAGTCGCAAGACTTGAAGCTATGCTTCAAGTGGGCGGAATATAGCTAAACTACTATTTCTACCACTCTCATATTTTGCCTTGAATCAATTTACTTGACCAATCAAAAATCAGATTATCGTTCTTCAGGTAAATTGATATTCATTTCAAGCATTTCAATATTGGCTTCAGAACGAACCTGCATTTGAATATGCTGTTCATCGACACCGCGAACATAACGATTGACCACCTGCATGATTTCAGTTTTCATCTGGTCAATTTTGTCCTGGCTCAAGCGACGACCCAAGCCTTGTTCGGATGCAACGATCACCTTCAAACGGTCTTTAGCAGTCCGTGCGCTTGATGGTTTATCCTCGCCACTAAAAAGTTTACTCCAGAATCCTGCCATGTCTACGCTCCAAATAGTCGTGCTAACCAGCCCTTAGGTTTTACCTCAATATGACGGTAAGGACGCTCTTCACCAAGGAAACGCGCCACCAGGTCATCATAAGCCTGACCCGCTGAAGCCTCAGTGAAAAGAATCACTGGCTTACCTTCATTTGATGCTTGTAAAACGCTTGGACACTCAGGAATAACACCTAGGGTCGGTACACGTAAAATATCCTTAGAAATATCATCAATCGTCAGCATTTCCTGTTTATCGGCACGTTCCGGATTGAAACGGGTAATACACAGATGCTTACGAATGCGACCTTCGTTTTGTTCTACTTTTTTTGTTTTGCTATCGAGCATACCAATGATACGGTCAGAGTCACGGACTGAAGAAATTTCAGGGTTGGTCACAATGATCGCTTCATCCGCATGGTACATGGCCAGAATGGCACCACGCTCGATACCGGCAGGTGAATCACAAATAATATAGTCAAATTCCTGCGAAAGCTCATCCATTACACGTGCTACACCCTCATCGGTTAAGGCATCTTTATCACGTGTTTGGGAAGCAGGTAAAATATATAAATTCTCAATATCTTTATCGCGAATCAGTGCTTGTTGTAATCGTGCTTCGTTATTTAAAACATTCACAAAATCATAAACTACACGGCGTTCACAGCCCATAATCAAATCAAGGTTACGTAAACCTACATCAAAATCAATAACAACAGTTTTGTGACCGCGTAGGGCTAAACCTGTTGCAAAAGATGCACTCGTTGTAGTTTTACCTACACCACCTTTGCCTGACGTTACGACAACAATTTTCGCCACCGAATCCACTCCTGTTATGGTTCAAATCCCCTGTTTAAAATGGGGTTTTTGGTGTTTATTTATACATTAAAATTGTAGAGCTTCAAATACAAGCTCTAGTTGATCATTCAAGTAAATATGCACAGATTTTTTAACTACATGCGGTGGAATATCATCCGCCACACAATAGGTTCCTGCAATCGAAATCAGTTCTGCTTCGAGGCTATGACAGAAAATACGTGCCGCAGTATTACCACCCGCACCCGCAATCACACGGCCACGTGCGCTGCCATAGACATGAATATTGCCAGAAGCAATCACTTCTGAACCACTGTTGATACCGGCATTAATAATAATGTCGCCATTATGCTGCACGATACATTGGCCGGTACGCAGGATTTCATCATGATATGAGGTGATATGCGCGACGATAGGGGCAGCAGGGGCTTGATCATCACTCACCGCTGTAGGTTCTGGTTTAACTTCCACGACCTGTTCTTTGGTGGCTTTAATTTCTTCTAACTGGCGATCAGGTGGCAGTACCGGGAACTGAATGGCACGTGCCTGATCTCCAAGTAAGCCTTCAGTAACAGCCATAGGCTGTACATCCAGACTGATTAATAGTTGAATCAGCGCAATGAGTTCCTGTTCAACTGAACTTTCAATGACTGCCAAAGTGCCGGGTGGAAATGCTGCTTGTAATTTTGGGCTAAGTTGCTGGCGGATTGCATCATGATCATTGGTATCTAGGCTAATGCGTATCGCATTGACCATTCTGCCTTTTATCCGTATATCAGCCATAATTCTTCCTTAAATACTTCTGACGTGCTGGTTTTGTGTCGAAGCAATGTTGTAAATAGTGCAAATCCTAGAACAAATTGCAGTAATTCTCTAGCGATCTCAGTTATTTTTTTATGCGAACAGAACCGGACGGATTGATCTGATTCTGTACTTTAAACTTTACTTATCTATTGAGCTCTGATTTTGCTCATGTTCTTCTAAAATCTGTTGCCACTGTTTGACTTTCACCTGTTTCCGGATTGCTTCAAGTGTTTCAAAAACAGCCGATTCGACCAATTTATCAATATGTGGATTATGTTCAATCTGAATCTGGCTGATTTTATCTGAAATTAGGGTAAAAGTCGGATTTTCTTTTTGACCTGTGTGGGTAAATGGTTCAATCAGTCCTTGCGTGATATTTTCGCCCAAACGTTGACCAATACTTTGAATTTGCTGTTCAATCCGGCTGCCAACAATTGGAATCAAACGTAATAATTGGGTTAGTTCTGGAGTATCTTCAATCGCCTGATTCACTACTTGCCCTACATTTTTAGCGATCATGGAACGTTGTGCCTGTAATTCCTTGCCTAAAGATTCCTGCAAGATATCTGCCAAGGCAATGGCCAGTAATTTACGGTGATGTTCCACTAAATCATCAATTAACTGTTTATGTGATGTGCTCGTGGTCAGTTCACGCTTAATACCGTCCAGTACGGTCAGTACCACCCGGCTAGAAAGCTCTTCCATCAGCATGTTGTAATAAAAGTTACCTTGGCGATACCAGCGGTTGGGAATTACTTTATAACCATGACTATGCAGGTTGTAGCCAATTGCAACTGCACGTAGCAGGCGCAGAAAACGTAGCTGAGGGATAATGGATAAAATTTCATACCAGTGTACAAAAGGGAAGAACCACCAGCGTCGATGATGACGCAGGACAATTGCGATAACCCAGCGTGCCAGTAATTCACAGACCAAGAAGGTGGTAAACCAGCCCTCGGTAATGATGACCCAAGGGCGTAAATCACTTTTATAAAACTGCAAGATTTCCGGTAAACGAATGAAGTCAAACAACCACTGACCAAAATCGCTCATTAAAATGGCGTTGGCACTGAGACAGAACAGATTGATGATGATTAAAACCATCATGAAAATGTCGTAAATCAGTGCAATTTTCCAGCCCCAGGTTCCTTTACGAACAAATTTAAAGGAGCTGGACGTAATGTCCGGGTTGTCGTTCTTCATAATTACTCAGTTACAGATCCGACCGGGGCTTGGGCAAAGTTCTGCTGCATTTGTGCGATGAGCTGATCTTTTTCGGTCCAGATTTGATCAATCCATTTTTGAAAGCGTGCACGATATTCAGCATCATCTTCATAATTGCCGCCCAGTACCCAGTCTGGAATATCAATTTTTCTTAAATTTACCGCAATACGTGGTACTTCACCTAACCAGAATTCACCATAGCCCGGAATACCGTCAGGATAAACAATGGTCATGTCGACTAGCGCATCAATTTTATCGCCGAGAATACTGAGCGCTAATGCCAGGCCACCGGCTTTAGGTTTCAGTAAATGTGTATAGGGAGACTGCTGCTGATCATGTTTTTCTTGGGTAAAGCGGGTGCCTTCCAGATAATTTAACAGGGTAAAAGGCTGACTGATCAGCTGTTCACAGGATTTACGTGCCTCTTCCATATCCCGATATTTCAGCGCAGGATTTTTAGCAATCTGTTCCTTGCTATGCCGTTTCATCATTGGGAAACCCAAAATTTTAAAGGCCTGACCAACAAAAGGAATAAAAATAAGTTCCCATTTGGTAAAGAAGCGCGTCAGGGGCATACGGGTCAGACCGAAGTATTGATTGACAGTAGTATCGACCCAGCTCTGATGATTACAGGTCATCAAATAACGGCCCTGCATATTCAAATCCAGTGATTCATCTACGCTGATTTGCCATTGCGTGTTTTTCAGCACATGCTCAATTAGCCAGTTGTTGACCCCTAACCAGCTGTTGGTAATCTTGATATTGGTTTCATCCACTTTTGCGGATTTTTTAAAAATTTTGGTTAAACCCAAGGCCAGCACCGGGGGGCCATGAAAAAAAGTACTGCCAGTCATGACTGAAGTGACCGTCAGGCCACGTGCCAGTTTTTTTAAAGTCGGTTGCTTGTTGCTATTCGATGACATATCCAAACAGTCCCCACAGATTAATCGCTTAAATTTTTCATATTTTGAGTAATATAGAGACAGTTAGGCAAATAAAAAAGCCTGAACAGGAAACTATGAAGATATTGTGATGAACTACTTTGATTTAGTTACATATAAACATTACAAAATATTACTAAACGATTTATTATTAACAAAAATTCAATGGTTACACCATTCAATTTAAATCATTATCTCGCTTATACAACAAAGCATACAACAAGGAGTCATGCGATGCGTGCACTAGTAATTTCAGCAGCTGTAGCAGGGGCCGTAGCACTAACAGGTTGTCAATCAACTGGCAGTAACATCGGTGGTGTAGAATATGATAAAGCGGCTCTAGGTACTTTAATTGGTTCTGCAGCTGGCTACGGCGTTTCTAAA
The DNA here is from genome assembly GCF_048957595.1 of Acinetobacter sp. AS5. Taxonomy (NCBI): domain Bacteria; kingdom Pseudomonadati; phylum Pseudomonadota; class Gammaproteobacteria; order Moraxellales; family Moraxellaceae; genus Acinetobacter; species Acinetobacter sp. AS5. Next base: position 12,767 of record NZ_JARDAL010000040.1, read on the forward strand.
AGTAATGCAAATACTAGCCGTCAAAACAACCGTGCAGCAGCAATTGGTGCTGTTGTAGGTGGTGCAGCAGGTATTTATCTTGATAATAAAGAGAAAAAATTACGTCAAGCAACAGCTGGTACTGGTGTAGACGTTAACCGTAATGCAGATGGTTCGATTAACCTTGTGATGCCGGGCAGCATTACATTTGACACGAACAAGTCAAATATCAAACCAAACTTTTATGGCACTTTGAACAAAGTAGCGCAAGTATTAACTGAAGATAACAAGAGCGGTATTCTTGTAACTGGTTATACAGACAGCACGGGTAATGACTCAATTAACTTGCCATTGTCTCAAGCACGCGCAAACTCTGTAGCGACTTACTTGGCAGGCCAAGGTGTTTCACGTACACGTATTAATGCTCAAGGTTTAGGTTCAGCGAACCCAATTGCAGACAATACAACTGCCGCAGGTAAAGAGCAAAACCGTCGTGTAGAAATCGCGGTATATGCAGTTCAATAATTCTTGAACGCTTAAGAAAAAACCACCTTCGGGTGGTTTTTTTATATCTGAATATTGATCTGATTAATCGTATTTTAAATTAGGCAACTGACGCAGAGATGACTATAATCGGAGCCGAATCTAGAAGAGGAAGCCATATGTCACTCGCCAGTCAGTTAAATGACAAGCAACTTGAAGCCATGAAATACACTCAAGGGCCCTTGTTAGTACTTGCAGGAGCGGGTTCAGGCAAGACTTCAGTGATCACGCGAAAAATCGCGTATTTAGTCAAGCATTGCGGGATTCCCGCACATCGTATTACTGCGATGACTTTTACCAACAAGGCAGCACGTGAGATGAAAGAGCGTGTCAGCAAATTGTTGACGCGTGAAGAAAGTAAAGGCGTTTCAGTTTCGACCTTCCATACTTTTGGCCTGAATATGCTGCGCCTGGAGTTGAAACATACCCCACTGAAAAATAATTTCTCGATTCTGGATGCTGACGACTGTAAACGCATTCTGATGGATCTGATGCAGCGTGACAATTTATCCGGTGCAGAAAGCAAAGAACTGATTGCCAAAGCCATGAAAATGATCTCGGACTGGAAAAATGATCTGATTCCACCCGAGCAGGCACATACTACCTGTGAAACTGCCGAAGATGTGCAGTTTGCGCATTTATATCAATTATATGAACGTAATTTGCGTGCCTATAACGCCGTGGATTTTGATGACCTGATTGTAATGCCGACGCGCTTGCTGCAGGAAAATGCTGAAGTCCGTGACAAATGGCAAAACCGCGTGCGTTATCTGCTGGTGGATGAATATCAGGATACCAATACAGCACAGTATATTCTGGTGAAATTACTGGTTGGCGTGATGGGACAGTTCACCGCCGTAGGCGATGATGACCAGTCAATCTATGCCTGGCGTGGCGCTAAACCGGAAAATATGGCCTTGCTGCAGCAGGATTTTCCTAATCTGAAAGTGATTAAGCTGGAACAGAACTATCGTTCGACCAGTCGTATTCTCAAAGCAGCCAACACTGTCATTGGTAATAATCCGCATATTTTTGATAAAAAGCTCTGGTCGGACAAAGGCCATGGTGAAGTGATCCGTGTGATTACCTGCCGCAATGATGATGATGAAGCAGAACGCGTGGTTAAAGACCTGATCACGCATAAATTGATGAACGGTAAAAGCTGGAAAGATTATGCGGTGTTGTACCGCGGCAATTTCCAGGCGCGTATTTTAGAAACCCATCTGCGCCAGATGCAGATTCCGTATAAATTATCTGGCGGACAGTCCTTCTTCGCACGTGCCGAAATCAAGGACATGATGAGCTATTTACGCTTGATCATTAACCCTGAAGATGACAGTGCATTTTTACGAATTATCAATACGCCAAAACGGGCAATTGGTCCGGTAACGCTGGAAAAGCTCGGTCTATTTGCTCAGGAAAATAATCTGTCGCTTCTGGCTGCGGCTGCGGATCAGCGTCTGACCATGGCGATTCCGAAAAAGGCCACGACTCAATTGGCTGAGTTTGCCGATTTTATTGAGGGTTTTACCCGCAATTTACTGGATGATGATGAACCAGTGCCAATTATCCGCCAGATGATGATTGAAGCCGGTTATATCGATTACATCAAGGAAACTGCAGCCACACCAGCGCAGGAAAAGACCAAGCTCGACAATATCGAAGTGCTCTATAGCAGCATTCAAAGCCTGATTAACCGCGCTGAAGATGTTGATGAAAAAAATATTGAAAGTGTGATTCGTAAAATGGTGCTGCTGGACATGCTCGAGCAGCAGCAGGAAGAAGAGGACACCGATAAAGTCAATTTATTGACTTTGCATGCGTCTAAAGGTCTGGAATTTCCTTATGTCTATCTGATCGGGCTGGAAGAAGAAATTCTGCCACATAAAAACTCGATCGCTGCAGAAACGGTCGAAGAGGAACGCCGTCTGATGTATGTGGGGATTACCCGTGCACGTCAGGGACTGACCATTACTCTGGCAGAACAGCGCAAGGCCGGTGGGCAGATGAAGCAAATGACCCCAAGCCGTTTCCTGGATGAATTACCGGAAGATGAGCTGGAATGGTTAGGCCGCAAGAAAAAGCTGGCCGGTAACATCGATCCAAAATTACAAGCCCAACATTATCTTGATAATTTGCGTAATCTTATCAAACGATAAGGTACAAGACTTGCTCTTATTTTAAATGAAACAACAGGAATGAATACATGAAAGTTCAGGTGAAAGTCCTTGACTCGCGTCTTGGTCAGGAATGGCCATTACCGACTTATGCTACGACAGGTTCAGCGGGGCTGGATTTGCGTGCGTGTGTTGCAGAAACCACAATCATTGAACCAGGCCAAACGGTTTTGGTAAAAACTGGTTTAGCAATCTATATTGAAGATCCTGCATTTGCTGGTCTGATCTTGCCACGTTCGGGTTTGGGCCATAAACATGGGATCGTGTTGGGTAACCTGGTAGGTTTAATTGATTCTGATTATCAGGGTGAATTGATGGTATCCGTTTGGAACCGTAGTCATACGGCATTCAGCTTAGAGCCAGGTGAACGTTTGGCGCAGTATGTGTTGGTTCCTGTGGTACAAGCTGAATTCGATCTGGTGAATGAATTCGAAGCGACTGAACGCGGTGCTGGCGGTTTTGGTCATACGGGTAAAAACTAAGTTTTAATAATGGCTTACATTCATTAACTGGATGTAAGCCATTTTTAGTTGATTAGATTAAATATTAAAAAAAATGAATTGGTTGAAATATATTTAAAAAATAAAACCTTATTTTTTCGGCCAAGTAGAATTATTTAAATCCAAAATTGATGTAATTATCAAATGTCTAATTAGATGAAACTCAAAATAAATATAATTGAATAATCATTGTTTAATTACAAGAACCCTATAATTCTAAAGTTGTAGATTATATTTTTATAATTGATTGTTACATTGAAATCGTTTAAAAATAGCAGGTCTTAAAACAAAAACAAATGTTTAAAGTCATTATGATGAAATCATCATTTTAAATCTCCTTATTTTAACGAATAGTGAAAAGACAGTTTTATGGGATCTATGAATCATCCATTCCCCATGCATATCTTTCGTGCCTATGACATACGCGGTAAAGTCAGTCTATTAGGTGCCGGGATCATTGATGCAATTGCCCACGGTTTAGCCCAGCAGTATCAGGCTGCGGGACAGACACGTGTCGCCATTGGTTATGATGCACGCATCAGTAGTCCGGCTTTTGCCGACATCATTGCCCGTATTTTTAAAGACTATTCGCTGGAAGCCACTATTATAGGCTGTTGTTCCAGCCCGATGCTGTATTTCACCGCACGCCAGTTTGATGGCAATGGCATTATGGTCACCGCCAGTCATAATCCTAAAGAAGATAATGGGATTAAATGGATTATTGATGGTGAACCACCTTGTCCTGAGATGATTCAACAGGTGGCCCAACTGGCAAAGTCGCATTGCGATAGCCAGCTACTTGGTTTAGCCGAACTGCCGCATCAGATTATTCCAGAGTTTTGCCTGCAGTATCAGCAGGGAATATTAGAAGATATTCAATTAAAGCGCTCATTTAAAGTGATTCTGGATGGTCTGCATGGCTCCGCCGGACGTTGTGCCGACTTGGTACTCAGAAAAATGGGCTGTGAAGTGACTGCTTTACGTTGTGATGCCAATGGACATTTTCCGGATCATGCGCCGGATCCTTCGCAGGACAAACATCTTGAGACTTTACGCCAAACTGTCATGCAACAGCAGGCTGATCTCGGTATTGCCCTGGACGGTGATGGCGATCGCCTGGTTCTGGTTGATGAACAGGGTCAGATTATCACAGCCGATCAGTTATTATGTCTGTTTGCCGAAATTTGCCTAAGCGATTCAGCACCACGCCAATTTGTTTATGATGTGAAATGTTCAACTTTGGTTCGCGATACAGTGCAACGTCTGGGCGGGGAACCGGTGATGATTCGTACCGGCAGTTCATTTCTCAGAACTTATCTGAACCAGTCTCAGCATCAGGCGATTTTTGGTGGGGAATATGCCGGACATTATGTCTTTAATGATGGTCGCGGCTGGGGCTATGATGATGGCCTCTATGCAGCGCTCAGAGTCATGGAATATCTCGACCAAACGGGGCAAACTCTCGCGCAGGCCTTGGCGGCTTATCCAAAACGACATGGTACTGAAGATCTTTATATTTCAACGCGTCAAGTACGTCCTGTTGAGCTTTTAAACTTCGTTGAACAACAATCCGCAAGAATTCATGCGCAAATCAGTAAAATTGATGGGATACGTCTTGATTTTGAGGATGGTTTTGGCATCATTCGAGCATCCAATACAGGTGAGTATTTCACAGTGCGCTTTGATGCCAATAATGCCCAAGGTCTAAATGAAATTCGTCATCTGTTTGTAGCCATGTTGCGTGACCGTTATCCAGAGATCGCTCAAGACATTTTAGATGCTCAATAAGGAGAGGCGAATGCCAAATCAACAAACAGGCATCGACAAAGCACAGATTTTGACAGAAGCTTTGCCGTATATTCAACGCTTTGCGGGTAAAACCCTGGTGGTAAAATACGGCGGTAACGCGATGACCGATCCTGAACTGGAAAGTTCATTTGCACGTGATATTGTATTATTAAAAACAGTCGGTATTAATCCGATCGTGGTGCATGGCGGTGGCCCGCAAGTCGATTCCATGCTGAAACAGCTGGGCCGCGAGTCAGACCGTATCGACGGCATGCGTGTAACTGATCCTGCGACCATGGAAGTGGTTGAGATGGTACTTGGCGGCAGCGTTAACAAATCCATTGTGAACCTGATCAACCAGCATGGTGGTCGTGCGATTGGTCTTACCGGTAAAGACGGCAACCTGATTCGTGCGCAAAAACTGCTGATGGAAAAAGTGGCTGAAGATGGTTCAGTTCAGCAAATTGATCTGGGTCTGGTCGGTGAAGTTGTTGGTGTGAAGACGGATGTTCTGGAAATGTTCACCAATAGTGACTTTATTCCAGTCATTGCTCCGTTAGGCGTCGATGAAGAAGGCAATACCTATAATATCAATGCCGATCTGGTCGCTGGTAAAGTCGCTGAAGCCCTAGGTGCAGAAAAACTGATTCTACTCACCAATATCACCGGTGTTCTGGATGAAAATAAAAACCTGCTGACTGGCTTGACCACTCAGGAAGTCGATCGTCTGATTGAAACCGGCGTGATTTATGGCGGCATGATTCCGAAAGTGGGTTGTGCTCTGGATGCGGTAAAAGGCGGTGTCGTGAGTGCACATATCGTGGATGGTCGTGTACCACATGCCAGCTTACTGGAAATTTTCACCGATCATGGTGTTGGTACTCTCATTACCAACCGTGCCAATCCGCATCGCTCATAATCCATTTTTTGCCAAAAAGAGTCTCAATAGAGGCTCTTTTTTATTTGAATTTATCAAACCCAGATATTTGAAATGACAGGAACAGTCATGCACAATAAGCTTCTAAGTAAATAGAGAGCTGAAACCAGACCATGTGCCAACTGCTCGGAATGAATTGTGCCACCCCGACGGATATTACTTTTTCCTTCCGCGGATTTTCCCAGCGGGCGGGCATTACCTCTGATCATGCGGATGGTTTCGGGATTGCTTTCTTTGAAGATAAAGCCTGCCGTCTGTTCGTCGATAACCAGTCTGCGGTTGAATCTCCGATTGCCGAGCTAGTGCGTAACTATCCAATCAAATCACGCAATGTGATTGCCCATATCCGTAAAGCGACCCAAGGCAAAATTAATCTGGAAAACTCGCATCCTTTTAGCCGTGAACTTTGGGGGCGGCAATGGATTTTTGCCCATAATGGCGATTTATATGATTATTTTCCTGAACTGTCAGGGCGCTTTACCCCAGTCGGAAATACCGACAGTGAGCGTGCCTTCTGTTACCTGCTGGATCAACTGGTGAAACGCTTTGGCTATCATGAGCCGAAACTGGATCAGGTTTTCGATCTTCTAGCTGAAATTTCACCTGCAATCGCGGAGCATGGCACCTTTAATTTCTGCCTGTCGAATGGTCAGGCGCTGTTTAGCTATGCGATTACTAAACTCCACTGGCTGGTACGTGAATACCCGTTTAGACCGGCTCAGCTGATTGATATTGATGTCGAAGTGGACTTTAGTCAGGTCACGACCCCTGAAGATCGCGTCGCAGTGATTACCACTGAACCATTGACCCAGAATGAAGAATGGACTGCCTTCCAGCCCGGTGAAATGATCCTGTTTCAGCATGGGGCGAAAGTACGTTCTCAGTTGACGCATGTTGAACGTCTGGAACGTGAACGTCTTGATCCTTCCTTAAAACGCGTCACGCGAGCTGATCAATATTGAAATGCGATTAAAGACGGAGTTTAAACTCCGTTTTTTTATATTTAAAAAATAAGAAAAAATCTAAGAATAAATAAAGGTTTATTGCGGATTTTGGTTAATTAATATCTTAGCCTTTTACTCAGGATAAATTATTTTTAATTATATATAACAGAAACTTAAAATGAAAAAGCCGGATTTAGGCGGAAAGCCGACTAATTTGCTTCATTTTTATTTGAATCAATACGCTATATGCTCATTTTCACGTTATAAGTCCTTAATATTTATAGGTGGTCGTAATGAAAATGAAATGGGTTCCAGATTATAATACTGGTATCGATGTGATTGACGATCAGCACAAACGAATTCTCGATTATATCAACGAAATTGATGGAATTGATGCCAATACCGAGCGTGCCCGTATTAAACAGATTCTCGACAATATTATTGATTATACCCAGTCGCATTTCACCTTTGAGGAATCTCTTCAGGAAGAAGCCGGCTATAAATATCGGGTGCCGCATAAACGTGTGCATGACCTGTTTATTAAAAAAATCGAGTCTTATCGTGACCGTTTTGAACTGGGACAGTCCATTGAATCAGAGCTGCACGAAGTATTATCGAAATGGCTGATTAACCATATTCAGCATGATGACGCCGATTATGTCGGTGCCGTGAAAGAAAATATGATGGGGATCATCAAGGAAAAAGAAAAGAAAACAGGTAAAAACTGGTTGGCTCGTTTCTTTTCATAATAAAAGACGTAACGAGATAACAAAAATTAAAATCTAATTATAATTTTTGCGCAGCAAATCACTGTCATGGTGGTTTGCTTTTTGTTTTTGATTTTCACCGCTCCACAAGGCAAAATAGCGCTAGATTTTTATAGGAATGCATCATGCAGGACAATGCTATGTCAAAATGGTTATCGCCGCTGATGGCTTTCTGTTTATCGTTTATTATCATCGCGACGCTCGCACCGATAACCGGTATACAGATTGATCGTCAGATGGATTTCTGGATGCTCTGGTTGGCCTCCATGCTGATTCTGGCACTTCCAGTCTGCTACTTGGAAATTGCTTTGGCCAAGCGCTCTAAAACAACGCCATTACAGGCGCTTTCGACGCTGACCCGTGAAGCGGATGCGTCACAGAAATGGCGTATTGTCGGCTGGTTAAGTGTGATTTTTATTCCGTTTTTGGCAGGTGCTATGTTGAACAATGCCAGCAATGTTCTGGCGGTTGTTGCACTTGATCTTGCACCGAACCTTTTGTTGATCGGATTGGCAATTGCTGCGCTGGTCTTGTCACTGCTGCCGCGTCAAATTTTATTAGCTTTTACAACGATTGGCGTACTGGCGTCTCTGGTTCTAGCCAATGTGATGGGAACGGTGCTACCTGCATGGCAAATCACGCCAGTCGAGTTCTCGGAATGGGGCAATGCCACGGTATTGGCACTGGTGGCAAGTGGTCTGGGCATGGGCTTGTACTGGCAATCTAGCCTGAGCGCTGTACAACAACAGGATGTCGCCAGCAAGACGGTATTGCCGATCTGGATTGCGCAGCTCGTTGCTGTCATTGCATTTGCTTTCTTTGCCGTACAAGCACAAATTCCTGCATTTACTCTGGTCGCAGCAATGGTGGCAGCTGCCGCATTAATTCTGCAAATGGCACGTGAACAATTACAGCAACGCCAGCTTCATCCTGCGATTCAATGGGCGATTGTGGCGGCGGTTACACTGATCTGGGCTATTCCAAATCTAAGCCCAATTTTCAATGTGGTCTTGTTAGTCTGGGGCCTATTGATTTGTTTGATCTATGCACTGTTTGCCGGCTGGATCATGAAGATCAGTCATTTGCGTAAATCAATGAATTTTAGCTCTGAAGCGTTTTATAACATCTGGCGTATTGCAGTACGTGTGGTGTTGCCGGTCGGGATTATTCTGGCAATCATTGCTGTCTTAGGACAATTCGTCTGATGAGTGAGGCGATGATCTGGGTAGCGTATGCGACGTCAGAAAAACAATTTCATCTAGCCGTGCCATTTCAGCCTGGCATGACGGCACTGGATGCGATTCAGCAAAGTAGAATCCGTGAGCAGGTCGAATTGCCTGAACCGTTATCTCTGGGCATTTTTGGCGTGCGTTTGCAAGATCATCAGCAGCTATTGGCAGCAGGGGATCGGGTGGAAATTTACCGAGCACTGACCATCAATCCTAAAGATATCCGACGTAAACGCGCCGAGAAAAATCCGGTGGGTCGTTATGCCAGAGGCAATCTTTTAAGAAAGCTGAAACCATCTTCCGAATAGAAAGGGGTTGGAATGAGCAGTAGTCTCAAGGATCTGCTCAATCAATCACCTTAATCAAAAAAGCCCCTGATGATTCAGGGGCTTTTTCATGAGAAACCGACTATAGTGGAGGAGCATTTAAAATTGCTTCTTTTGATCCTGGTAAGCCGGGTTGAGATTCTGGAATCGTCTCCAGACCTTCAACACGTTCCACGATACCAGACTGGTTAAAGTAGATTTTCAAATGCTGGCCTTGGGCTGCCGGGATCTTGGCTTTTTTAGCGTAGGTTCCTGGGGTATAGTTATAGATGTAGTCCCAACGTAAAGGATTCAGTGGATCGCTTACTGTTGGACTGCCCAGTAAGAAACGCACCTGTTGATGGCTCATTCCTACCTGAATTTTAGCGGCTTGTGCTTGGGTTAAAGGGGTTCCTTGTGGAATATCTACTTTATAAACACCTAATGTCGAACAGCCGACGAGCAATGAAGTGACGAATAACGTCAACATGATTTTTTGCATTTTGCTAAACTATCCCAAATTAATTATGATGCATTTGATCCAAGGATAGATCATACTGCATCTAAACTTTGTTGCATATTCCAACTTTGATTTTGTTGAGAGACCTTTTTACATGACTATTTCAAACCAAGATTTACGAAAAGCTGGGCTGAAAGTTACCCTTCCACGAATTAAAATATTAGAATTACTAGAAAATTCAAAACAACATCATTTAAGTGCGGAAGATATTTACAAGACTTTACTCGATCAGGGCGAAGATGTAGGTTTAGCAACTGTGTATCGTGTGTTAACGCAATTTGAAGCAGCGGGCATCATCGAACGTCATAATTTTGAAAATAATCATTCAGTTTTTGAAATTATGCAGGAAGATCACCACGATCACCTAGTATGTTTAAATTGCAGCAAAGTTGTTGAATTTATTAATGACACGATTGAAAAAGAGCAGCATGACGTTGCCGAGAAATTTGGTTTTGAATTAACCGGTCACTCACTGAATCTGTATGGCTACTGCGATGCGCCTGCCTGTCAGGAAGTTTTCCGTAAAAAATAATTTGAGCGTTGGTTCAAACAAAAAACAGGCTTCATGCGAAGCCTGTTTTTTTATGTTTTCAAGATGATCAGGACTGACCATCAAAGGTAATATTGGAATGCGCACGTAATAAGTGGCTACCACCTTCTTCCGACAATTTGATTTGCAGACGCAGGTCGTTGGGTGAATCCGCATGTTTCAGCGCATCTTTATAGCTGATCTGTTTGGCTTTATACAAATCATACAGCGCCTGATCGAAGGTCTGCATGCCCAGTTCACGGGAACGCTTCATCAGGTCCTTAATCTCATGCACATCACCTTTACGAATCAGGTCGGCAATCAGTGGCGAGTTAATTAGAATCTCAATCGCTGCACGGCGACCATTGCCATCGATGGTTGGAATCAGTTGCTGTGCCACAATGGCTTTCATGTTCAGGGACAAGTCCATGAACAGCTGATTATGCCGGTCTGCTTCGAAGAAATGGATAATCCGGTCAATTGCCTGGTTGGCGTTGTTGGCGTGCAGGGTAGCGAAGACAAGATGACCGGTTTCGGCGAAGGCAATCGCATAATCCATGGTTTCACGTGAACGGATCTCACCGATCAGAATCACGTCTGGTGCCTGACGCAGGGTATTTTTCAGGGCAATTTCAAATGAATCAGTATCGATGCCGACTTCACGCTGGGTGATAATACAGCCCTTATGCTGGTGAATAAATTCGATCGGATCTTCAATGGTAATGATATGACCTTTGGAATTTTCATTACGATAACCGACCAAAGATGCCAGCGAGGTTGATTTACCGGTACCCGTTGCCCCGACAAAAATAATGATGCCACGTTTGGTCATCGCCAGTTCTTTTAAAATGGGCGGTAACTTGAGTTCATCCATCGTGGGAATAACAGTTTCAATCCGACGCAGCACCATCCCCGGTTGATCGCGTTGCTGAAAGGCACTGACACGGAAGCGGGCACTTTTATCCGGCGTGCTGATGGCAAAGTTACATTCACGACTGTCAGCAAATTCTTTACGCTGCTTTTCGGTCATGATGGAATTGAGCAGTTGTCCTACTGCCGCACCCGGTAATTTTACTGAGCCAATCGGTAAAATCTGACCATTAATCTTGATGGATGGTTCGACATCGGCAGTAATGAACAGATCCGATGCTTTTTTCTCCACCATATAATCGAGTAAGCCGTTAAAATCCATGTATATAAACCCCAATACAATTCAATTTTCTTATAAAAATGCTTCTGGCTGTTTGGCTGAAGTACGTGCAACTTGCGGGCTGATCAAACCTTTGGACACCAGTGTTTTCAGGGTCTGGTCCAGTGTGGTCATGCCATAGTTGGCACCGGTCTGAATTGCTGAGTACATTTGTGCGACTTTGTTTTCACGAATTAGGTTACGAATCGCCGGAATACCAATCATGATTTCATGCGCCGCCACACGCCCACCGCCATTTTTCTTCAGCAGAGCCTGTGAAACTACGGCTTGTAGGGATTCAGACAACATGGCACGTACCATGTCTTTTTCTTCAGCAGGGAATACGTCGATCACACGGTCAATGGTTTTGGCCGCTGAGGTGGTATGCAGGGTGCCGAAAACAAGGTGACCCGTTTCTGCCGCAGTTAAAGCCAGACGAATGGTTTCAAGGTCACGCATCTCACCGACCAGAATAATATCCGGATCTTCACGTAATGCAGAACGTAATGCTTCATTAAAGCCATGCGTATCACGATGCACTTCACGCTGGTTAATCAAACATTTCTTGGACTGATGCACAAATTCGATCGGATCTTCGACGGTCAGAATATGGTCATAGCGGTTGTCATTAATATAATCCAGCATCGCCGCCAAGGTGGTTGATTTACCCGAACCGGTTGGACCTGTGACCAGTACCAGACCACGTGGATATTCACAGATATCTTTAAAAATCTGTCCCATGCCCAGATCTTCAAGGGTCAGTACTTTAGAGGGAATGGTACGGAATACCGCACCGGCACCGCGGTTCTGGTTAAATGCGTTGACACGGAAACGTGCCACGCCAGGCACTTCAAAAGAAAAGTCAGTTTCCAGATTTTCTTCAAAATCACGGCGCTGTTTATCGTTCATGATGTCATAAACGAGTTTATGCACTTCTTTGTGTTCTAATGCTGGCAGGTTGATGCGACGAACTTCCCCATCGACACGAATCATTGGCGGTAAGCCCGCAGACAAGTGTAAATCCGACGCACCATTTTTAGCAGAAAATGCCAACAATTCTGTGATATCCATAAGGTCCCCGAGTTCATTAAAATGTTAATTATTTTGATAGAATAATAAGGCTTTCCCACAGCTTAACCAACACTTAGTTCATGGGCAAGGGAAAAAAAGATGAATGAAATGAGAACCCCATCAATGAATATGTTGCAACAGTCACGAAATCAGGTCTTAGTGCAAATTGAAACTGCCTGTATTCAGGCCGGCCGCGAAGCAGATACGGTGCAACTGCTTGCCGTTTCCAAGACCCAGCCGAGTAGCGTGCTGGCAGAGATGTATCAGGCAGGGCAACGTGCTTTTGGTGAAAACTATTTGCAGGAAGCACTGGAAAAAATCACGGCACTGAAAGAGCTGGAGATTGAATGGCATTTTATTGGTCATGTGCAGCGCAACAAAACCAAGGCTCTGGCGGAAAATTTTGCCTGGGTACATGGAGTCGATCGCCTGATTATTGCCGAGCGTTTATCAAATCAGCGTGGAGATAATCAGTCCGCACTGAATATCTGTATTCAGGTGAATATTGATGGCCAGGATACCAAAGATGGCTGCCAGCCGGAAGAAGTCGCAGATTTGGTGGCACAGATCAGCCAACTGCCGAATGTGCGTTTACGTGGCCTGATGGTGATTCCTGCACCGAATAATCCTCAAGCCTTTGCTGATGCCAAAGTTTTATTTGATGCAGTCAAAGTTCAGCATGCACACCCTGAAGATTGGGATACTTTAAGTATGGGCATGTCTGGGGATATGACCGAAGCGATTGCTGCGGGTTCTACCATGGTTCGTGTTGGCACAGCCCTATTTGGTGCACGGCCTAAAAAAGATGTATAAACTACTAATGTCAGTTTTTTGCAGCAAAGCGTTATCGCAGGGTATTGGATAACGCTTTTTTTCTGGCTGGTTCGAGCCATTTGGCCATTAACCAGGCAAAAACTATTAAGCTGCACATGCTGGCAAGCAAAGCTAAAATTGCTCCGCCCAGACCATAGGCCAAAGTTGCCGGAATACAGCCCAAAATAAATAAAAGTAATGGGAAATGGGTGACATACAAGGTATAGGAAAAGTCTGCGGATTGAACCCAGACCGGATGATAATGACTGCGTCGATGCTGGAGCTGTACCAGCCAGCAGCTAAAGGCCAGACCCACACAGAAATTAAAAGGGGCAAAATTCGCAGCGCGGTATTGCTGGGCCTCATCAATCACCTGAAACTGGTAAGCATCAAAACAGGCGATTAGAAATGCCAAGCCGAATAGGGTTAATTTGACTGATTGTAAGCGGTTTAAAAAACGTAGCTGGATATATCGAAATGAACAAGCAAAGGCAGTGAGCCAGACCAGAAAATAAATAAAAAACTGGATGTTCAGTACTGATAGTATAGCCAGAACCATAAAAAACCCGATTTTGGCGATTTCCGAATTTTTTAAAAAAGGTAAGAATCCGGCCAGCACATAAAACCACACTTCATAGCTCAGACTCCAGAGCGCAGCATTGGCTGAAACCGTTGGCGTCACAAAGCTATTCAAAAATAGCAGCGAGCCAATAAACTCCATCATGTCTATACTATAGTCAGTCCGGATCATCATGCCAAAACTGTGTTGAAAAGCATGCGTGTGGCTGGTAAATAATAGTGGAGCAAGCAGATATAAAACCAGGGTCAACCCCATGGCAAACAGAAAGGGCGGTAAAATTCTGCGGCCACGCTGTCGGGCATAATGGTGCAGATTGAACTGACCATGCTGATGAATGTTGTACTGGATTGAATAGCCGATCAGATAGCCACTTAAGGCAAAGAAAATCATGACTGCAGCCTGCCCAAGCAGGCGTATCCATGAATAAATGCTGGTATCGAAAGGCGCAATAAATGCCTGAAAGCAGTGACTGAATAACACCACAATGGCACTGATACCCCGTAGGCTCTCAAGCTGTAGGCTGAAATAGTGCGAGAGCTTGTCCGGGGCAGTGTTCATGATCCTTAGCCTATAATCTGAATGGTACTTGCACCTGCACCAACCGGTTTGACCTGAATCTGTACCGGAATACGTTCATGCATTTCCTGCACATGCGAGATTAATACAACTTTACGACCCTGACTTTGTAAATGATCCAGTGCATTCATCACCATATGTAACGAAGCAGGATCTAGCGTACCAAAACCTTCATCAATAAACAGTGATTCCAGTTTCATGGAGCCGGAGGCCATATTGGCAATCGCCAAAGCCAAAGCCAATGAAACCAGGAAGGTTTCACCCCCCGATAGGGACAGCACAGGGCGGACTTCACTATTCATGTCCAGATCAATAATCGCCAGACTCAGGCTATCCGGAATACGGTGTAACTGATAGCGGGGTGCCAACGGTTGCAACTGCTGATTTGCATATTCCACCAGAATATCCAGATGATGTTCCTGGGCAATTTTCTGGAATTTGGTACCTTCCTTATGTCCGATCAGGTCGTAAATACGACCCCAACGGTATTCTTCTGCTTTGATCTGCTCAATTTGCTGCTGATATTTGGCATAGGTGTTTTGATTATTGGCATTCATACGCAGTTTGGCATCAGTTTCATTGAGCACTTCCTGCTGCGTTATTTTTTCCTGATGCAGCGTACTCAGCTTTTGTGCAATGTCCTCAAATTCATGTTCTGGCTGCAGTTTTAAATGAGCCTGATATTGTTCTTCCAGTAATTGCCAGGCTGTTCTGGCATTTTCGAGTGCCTGTTTCTGGCTGGCCAAATTCTGACGAATGCGTTGATGGTTGCTCAGATCAATACTGAGCCATTGTTCAATTTGAGCTGCCGTCACTTGCGGATGTGCTGCTTGCCATGCCTGAATATCTTGCTGATATTGAGCCAATTGCTGATCGATCTGCTGAAGTTGGCTGATAAATTCTTGCAATTTTAAATGGGTTTGATGCCACTGTTTTTCGGCCTGCACCGTGCATTGCCGCTGTTGTTCTAAAGCCTGCGCTAAGGTCTTGGCTTGCTGATCCAGCGCATCACGCCATTCTGCAGTGACACGGTAGACTTGTCCTGCATGCGCTTTGGTCAGTTCAGCCAGTTGTTGACGCAAGTCTTTGCCTTGCTGAATCAACTGCTCTACAGACTGGCTCAATTGAGCAAAATTTTGCTGTTCCAATTGTAGTCGATACTGGCTTTTGTCCAAGATCTGCTGCTGTTGATGCAGGTCGGATTCCAGCTGCTTTTGTACTGCCAACTGCTGCATGCGCTGCTCTAATTGTCGTTGCAACTGAGGTAAGCAGAGCATAGGCGGTTGCGACTGGTATTGCTCGGGCAGGATGCTTAAAACTGGGTGGATCAGCTGGTCGAGTTGCTGACGTTGCTGTAGAGCCAGTTGTAATTGGTGCAATTGCTGTTGTTGTTGACGCCATTGTTGTAATTGTTGCTGGAGCTGTTGTTCCTGCTGTTGGGACAGTTCTAGCTGCTGGACCAGACTTTGAGTGTGATTTGCCAGTAGCTGGATGAATGTAGGAAGATCATTGTGCTGCTCGGTAATCACTTCCAGTTTAAGTAGTTGAGATTTACAGTCAGCAGAGGATTGTTGAATCTGGTTTTGCAGGATCTGGCAACGCTGTTGCTGCTGCTCAATTACTGTTTGTGCTTTGGATATTTCAATACGTTGCTGCTGCTGAGATTGCAGTTGCTGATCGAGCTGCTGTTTTGCCTGCCGTAACTGTTGCTCCTGTAACTGGCTTAGGCTCTGTTCCAGACGTTCATGGGCGGCATCGACAAAAGGATGGACGATACTCCCACAGACCATGCATGGCTCATCCGGTTTTAACTGGCCACGAAGATCCTGCACACTTTGTGCATGCAATAAACGTTGCTGGGCTAGTATTTGTTCCAGGTGTTCATAGGCCTGTTGTTCAGCCTGAATCTGCTGATGCAGTGCCTGTTCGGCCTCTTGCTGCATTTTCAGTTGCTGCTGTTGGCTATCTACAGCAGAGTGCAGTTTTTCAAATTCTTGTGATTGTTGAACGACTTGTTGCACCTGCTTTTGCAACAGGTCGAGCTGACGCTGTTCCGCTTGGCGTTGCTGACGCATTTCCTGAATGGTTTTGAACTGCTCTTCCAGCTGTTCCAGACTATGATGCTGTTGTATCCACTGGTTCAGATTTTCTGAAAGTGCTGTAACGGTTTTTTCCAGTTCAGGCAAAGGCAGCTTCAGGCTGTCCGGATTCTGTTGCTGCAGTTGCTGATACTGACGCATAAAGTCTTGTATGCGTTGCAAGGTACTTTGCGGCTCCAGATCGAATACATTTAAAAAGCCAGATTCAGCCAATTGCTGTGCAACTTTTTCTTGCCGAGCTTGTAGTTGATTCAAAGTCTGTTGTTGCTGTCGCAGTTGTTCTTCTAAAGGCTGTAGACGAAGAGTTTGAAACTGGCTTTGCTCTGCATGCAGTTTTTTGTACTGCTCTGATACCGTCTCAATTGCATGATCCAGTCTTAAACCTGCTTCCAGATGCGGTTTCAGGTCTGCCAAGTGTTGCTGAAACTGTTGCTGCTGTTGTTGTAAGGCTGTAAGTTTGGCTTCTTCTGCTACAAAGCTCTGTTTGAGCGTTTCAAATTCCAGCGTAAATTGGGTGTGCTGGTGCTGAATCAGCTCTTTTTGAGGGGCTAGACGGGTACGACTGACAAACTGATCCCGGATCGACTGGAATTCATCCAGCTGCTCCAGTAGCTGTTGCTGTCCTGCAGACTTATTTACTGCATCCTGCTGTACTTCGTAGACTTCTTTTTTTGCATGGACTTCTGCATAGAGTTTATGTCGGTCCAGATGCCATTGTTTCTCATTTTCCAGCAGTTTTTCTGATTGCTGCAAATTCTGAAGTTGTAAAGACAAAGAGCTCTGCTGCTGTTGTAAAGCGCTGATGTCTTCTTCAGACAGAATTTCAATATGCCCGATCAGCTTTTCCAGATCGTTGCGCTTGTTTTTGACTTCGCTGAATTTCTCTGCAGCTTTCTGACTAACCAGACTGAAAATCTGTGAATTGGTGAGATATTCCAGCAAGTCTGCGCGTTCATTATCTTTGGCTTTAAGAAAGGCACCAACTTCCGACTGTGCCAATAAAACTGCGCGGGTAAACTGCTCAAAACTTAAGCCCACCAGTTTTTCAATGAGGGGGGTGACTTCCGATATTTTTTGCGTCAGTGTCGTGTCATCATCCAGACATTTGACGTAGCGGTCTACTTTTAGATTGCCATCGACTTTCTGGCGTGCCCGTTTAATTTCCCAGCGTGCCATATAGCGTTTGCTGTCGAGTGCAATAAATTCCAGTTCGGCAAAACCATGCACGCAGCCACGGCGCAGAATATTCTTGGAATCCTTGATGGACACATCCTGACCGCCAGTATCTTTGAGGCTGCCTGTGGCACCTTTTAGGCGGGGGATTTCATTATATAGCGCCAGGCACATGGCATCGAGCAGGGTGGATTTCCCGGCACCAGTTTTGCCGGTGATGGCAATCAGGCCGGCATGAGCCAAAGGACTCGATTCAAAATCAATATGATGAGTGCCGGTGAGGGAGGCCAGATTATGAAGACTTAGACGTAAAATTTTCATGGCCGATCCTAGGCTTGTTGTTTTTGTGCAAGTTCGTGTTGGGCTTCATTCAGTAATTCCTGAAAATCCCGTTGTACCGAATGATCCTGCTCATAGCCCATTTTTTTCCAGATATTGAAAAATAGCGATTCCGGGGTAGGGGGTGCCAGATCAATTTTAGACTGGCTTGAACTAAGGTCGACCTGTTGCTGGTAAATCCGGCTGATGCGCAGCAGTCGGTAACGGTTAGCAGGTAGGGCCTGTTCTATTTGCTGACGCAGGTCTACCGGAGGCGGCGCATCGGTCGTGTATTCCACTTCCAGAAAATGCCGTGCAGAAAGCTGCTCGATTTCTCCGGCAGGCAAGGCCTGAATTGTAGCTATTAAATTTTCCAGCTTTTCACGAATGCGGAACAGCTCGACAGTACGCGGAATGCTTAAGGCATCGTACTGAAAGCGGTTTTCCGGGTTTTGTTCAGGGTCAATCCTGACTTCAACTATTTGATGCTTATAATTAATCTCACTAAATGACAGCGGAATTGGGGAGCCACTATAGCGAATATGCGGCTGACCAACCTTTTGTGGTTTATGCAAATGCCCTAGCGCGACATAATCAATCATGTCATCAAACAGCGCCGTCGACAGGGCCTCTTCATTGCCGACAATAATCGGACGTTCAGAGTCGGAGGTCTCACCACCTTGCATGTGCGCATGTGACATTAAAATTAGTGCCTGATGTGGCTGTTTGCGGGCTCTGGCTTCGGCAATCAGTTGTTGATGTAGATAACTGATCGCGTTCTGGTTATTGCTGGTATGTTCATTCAGTCCGGTAATTTCGGCACTGCGTAAATAGGGTAGGGTCAGACACCAAGCGATGATATTTTTATCCTGATCATAAATAGGAATCAGCAGACGATCCAGGTTCAGGGTATTTTCTGCCGTGCGGCCTACAATTCCCACTGCTTTGGCATTAAATTTGGCCAGCAAGGGTTCAACCTGTTCGATCCGGTAACCGGAATCATGATTGCCTGCAATCATTAGGGTTTGCATATGCGGCGCCAAGTCATGAGCATCGGCCAGAAACTGGTACAGCTGTCTTTGCGCACTGGAAGCTGGATTGATCACATCAAAAATATCGCCGGCAATCAGCAAGGCATGCGGTTGCTTTTTTTTAATTTGCTCAAGTAGCCAAGTCAAAAACTGCGCATGTTCAAATTCACGGTCATGGTTATGGAAAAATTGTCCCAGATGCCAATCGGAAGTGTGAAGAAAATGAACCGCCATGTAATGAACCCCTAATATCTGCCTTGCTACTATAGGAAAAAGCACAGGTAAAAATCTACTTGAAAACGATATTTCAGCGAATTGTTTGTGATGTGGGGGCTGAATTTATTTTGATCAGTATGAAAATAAGCAAAGGATTACAACTAAATCATCAGATATCGAAGGCTCTGCAAGCTATCAGATTTTAAAAAAATAAGGATTTTAAAAAAATAAAAACCGACGATTCGAGTGATGATGAAATCGTCGGTCAAATTTGTGTTACATGAAGATTTTGGCTGCTATTCAAAATTTCCCTGTACACTGGACTTATTGCTTTAGCTCTAAAGGTCAGCAAAAATTCGTGGATGCCAGTCCAAATTTTTGTACCTTGTACCCTATATAACGTCACCCTGTAGTGGATGGTTGACAATAAAATGAAAAAAAACCTGATTTTTTTTATACTAGCTTGTTGAAGATCACTGAGTCATGCATATGTTGCCGCTAAGTCGTTATTTTATCTGGTTTTTCGTTATATGTTTTATTTTTACCTGTATTTGCGGTGTACTGGCAGCCTTGCTGCCGATGGGCATGGGCGCAGTTTTGACGATTGTTCCCTATCTGGTGGCCATGATTTGGGTGCTTTTTAAATTTCTAAAACAGCAAAAACGTGCGCCGACCCAAGCAGAGCGTAAAAAATTCACCTTGGGTTTTAGCCTGATTTACTGGGGCTATAATTTATTATTCCTCTTGCTCGGTATTGTCATTGCCACCCGTTCCAATCCGAATGCCTGGCAGGACTTTCTGTTGTATCTACAGCAGCCACAATTTATGAGTATTGTGCTGATCATGTTCCTGATGATCGCAATTCCACTGTATCTGCTGACCTACTGGTTTTATGGCAAGCAGGCCCAGCGTATGGCAGAGAAAATGTTTGGCCATCCACCTCAGTAAGTATAGATGAATCATTTTGTGACCTGATCTTCATAAATTAATTGAATGATGAAAGATACAAATTCTCCACTACAAAAATATTCCTGCTTTAAAAAAGCTGAAGATGAGTGGCGTATAATTTAAACCAAGAAAATAATAAGGCGAAGAATGACTAATGTATAAACCTGTAGTGCTGGTGACGGGAGCGAGTGGTTTTATTGGCAGTCATCTCGTGCGTTTTTTACTGGAGCGTGATTATCGGGTGATTGGTCTGACCCGTCAGAAAAATAAACCTGAACTACATCCAGACTTCCACTGGATTAACCAGCTGGATGAATTAAAACAGCATCAGATTGATTATGTGGTGAATCTGGCTGGCGAAAGCATCGGTCAGGGCCGTTGGACAGCAGCGCGTAAAAAGAAATTGCTGGATAGCCGTTTAGACACCACCAAACAGTTATTTGATTATTTAGAAAAATATCAGATTAAATCGAAACGGATTATTTCGACATCCGCCGTTGGTTATTATGGCATTGATCCGGCTGAGCGCTGGGAACAGTTCTGCACGGAACAAAGCCCGCCACAAGATATTTTTATGTCTGAACTTTGTGCGAAGTGGGAACAGCTGGCCTTGTCCTATACGAACCAGAACACCAAGATTGTTCGCTTTGCTGTGGTGTTTGGCAAAGGTGGCGGGATTCTTCCGCAGATGCTATTGCCGATTAAATTGAATCTCTTCGGGCGGATTGGTCATGGACGTCAGCCAGTGACCTGGGTACATTTAGAGGATGTACTGCGTGCGATTGAATTCTTGATGCTTGAGGATACGACCGAGCAGATCTTTAATGTGGTCGCGCCAGAAAAAAGCAGTCAGGCCCAGTTTGCACGAACTGCGGCCCAGATTCTGAAGCGCAAACCCTTATTGCCATTACCCGCATGCAGTCTGAAAATAATGCTGGGAGAACAATCCCAACTGGTATTAAACGGTCAGTATGTACAGCCCAAAGCCTTGCAGGAGGCTGGATTCCAGTTTCATTATCCAACCCTGAAAGAGGCGCTGGATAATATCCTAAAGCGCTAAGCGACTGGGCTCTAATAAACGGAGTGGATCATAAGGATCTGGATCAACGATTGGCGTTTGTTCAAGGATGAGTTGAGCGAGCAGTTTGCCTGAGGCCGGCCCCATACATAAACCATTCCGGAAATGTCCAAAATTGGCCCAGGCATTTTGTAGCTTGGGAATTTTGCCAATATAAGGAATACCATCGGGTGAGCTGGGTCTTAATCCGGCCCATTGCTTGACCAGCGGAAAATCTGCCAGTTCCGGCACCATCTCGATGCACGCCTGTAAAATATCCTGCCGAATTTCGCTAGAAGGCGAGGTGTCAAAACCGACCTGACGCATACTGGACCCACATAAAACATGCCCGTCTTGTCGTGGAATCAGATACATGACCTTATGCATGCACATGGTCGGCAGCCAGTTTTCTGGCGTTTTAAACAGCAGCATCTGACCTTGCACCGGTTGTACCGGAATTTCCAAACCAAGTTGCTGTGACCAGTATTGTGACCATGCTCCGGTTGTGAACACATACTGATCTGCCTGAAAAAGCCGGCCATGTTCATCTGAGATACTGTTTACACAGCCTTGCTGAATATTGAGCCGAGTGATTTTACAGTCTTCTTGCCAGGTGACACGAGGATGGTGCTTCAAATAGCGAATGATCGACTGTAATAACCGTGGATTACGGATATTGGCCAGTTCAGGGAAATAAATCGCCTGTTTGAATTTGCTCTGATTAATTCTGGGATTGATCTGTTGCAGTTTAGCTTGATCAAGTAATTTTGCCTGTTGCTGCGGCTCTTGATGTGTTGCGGCATAACTTAAACCGATTTCAAAATCGGATTCATCAAAAATCAGCATACCTGTTTCATGAATCTGGAAATCGATGCCAGTGACAGGTTGCAGTTTTTGATTCCAGTCCTGATACAGCGGTTTGGCATGTCGGGCCAGAGCATTTACAGCAGCGGGATAACGCCACGGATACATCGGGGAGAGGATGCCTCCTCCAGCCCAGGATGCAGCCTGCCCGGCGGCCTGTTGATCAAAAAGGGTAACAGAACATCCCTGTTGAAGCAGTTCCAGCGCCGACATCAGACCGGTGATGCCAGCGCCGATAATGGCAATATGCATTGCGCCGAAATCCTTTTACTTCATGTCTTTCAGTTTAAGCGCAGCTTCTTCAGCAAAATAGGTCCAGATACCATCTGCACCGGCACGACGACAGCTCATCAATGATTCTAAAATGACGCTATCAGATAACCAGCCATTTTGAATTGCCGCAGCCAGCATCGCGTATTCGCCACTGACCTGATAGACAAAGGTTGGTACGCCAAAAGTGTCTTTGACTTCGCGGACGATATCCAGATAAGGCATGCCCGGTTTAACAATCACCATGTCTGCACCTTCCTGAATATCCAGCGCAATTTCATGCAGGGCTTCAGCACGGTTACCGACATCCATCTGGTAATTGTATTTATTGCCGCCTTTTAAGTTGCTGGCAGAACCGACTGCATCACGGAACGGGCCATAGAAACTTGATGCATATTTGGCTGAATAGGCCATGATCGAAGTATAGATATGACCATTTTGCTCAAAGGCCTGACGAATCGCACCGATCCGGCCATCCATCATGTCACTTGGAGCAAACACATCTGCACCGGCTTCGGCATGGCTCAAGCCCTGTTTAATCAGGCACTCGACCGTTTCATCATTTAAGACATAACCGTTCTCATCAATAATGCCGTCCTGACCATGCGTGGTATACGGGTCTAATGCGCCGTCAGTAATCAGCACCATTTCCGGCAGTTCTTTTTTCAATAAACGCAAGGTGTTTTGCACTAGACCATCTTCACGCCATGCGGCTTCTGCAGTCAGGCTTTTATCTTCTTGTGGGGTGACCGGGAACAACGCCAGTTTATTGACACCGAGTTCCAGCAGACGTTCTGATTTTTTTAACAACAAGTCCGCTGACAGGCGCTGGATATTCGGCATACTTGGAATATCTTGGGTCTGGTTTTGTCCTGGGAGGACAAATACTGGATAAATGAGATGATCTGCCGCGAGATGGGTTTCACGAACCATCGAACGTAAATGTTCATTTTTACGAATACGACGCATGCGAGTTGCAGGAAACGCGGGACGATTGAACGTATAAGTCATAAAAATCTCAGTAATCAGTATTAAACTAGGCCTCTATTGTAGCCCTAACTCAAATTTTTGGGCATAAATTAGCGGTTTTTTATTGTGGTGGATTCGGGCAGAGTGATGAGTAAGACAGAGAGAAACTGGACGGGTAATATACATCTGGGCTCGAAAGTGGATATTGATGTAGTCCTGAACCAGCTGGTACATGCTTTTAATAGCTCTCCTTTTTTTAAGCATAACGGCATGACCATGCGGGTGGTCGAGGGCCAGATTGAGGCCTATGTAGAAATGCAGGATTTCATGATTGGTAATGTGGCTTTCCAGATTCTGCATGGCGGTCTGGCTGCAACTGTACTGGATAGTGTCGGTGGTATTGTGGCCATGGGCGAGCTGTATAAAAAAGCTGAACCGGAAACGATTGCAGATACCATTAAAAAAGTATCGCGTCTGGCGACGGTCGATATGCGGGTGGATTATCTGGCGCCTGGACGTGGCAAATATTTTATCGCGCGTGCAGAAACCTTACGTTTGGGGCGTAAGGGCTGCACCATGCGCATGACCATGGTCAATGATGAAGATAAGGCGATTGCAACAGCGATTGCTTCTTATGCCTATTAATGAAATCGTGAACTGAGGGAGTTAAAAGCACTGTTTAACAGTGCTTTTTTATGATGATCAAATATGAACCTAGAGGATTTAGAGATCAGATTTAGCCCGTTTCAAGGCATTTTGCCATTTGGCTAAATGCATTTCTCTTTCGTCATTTTGCATTTTGGGTTCAAAAGCACGGTCCAGCTGCCAGGACTGGGAAATTTCATCCAGGTTTGAAAATACGCCAGCTTTTAATCCGGCCATAGCGGCCGCGCCCCAAGCAGTAGCTTCCAGCATTTTCGGACGCAGTACCGGTACATTCAGAATATCGGCCTGAAATTGCATCAGCATGTCATTGCTGCTGGCACCACCATCAACCCGCAGTTCTTTAAGAGGATGTGCAATATCAGATTGCATCGCACTGAGCACATCCGATACCTGAAAGGCGATTGATTCTAATGCGGCACGAGCGATATGCGCTTTGGTCGTACCGCGTGACATGCCACAGAGTAAGGCACGTGCTTCACTATCCCAATGCGGCGCGCCCAGTCCGGTAAATGCGGGAACCAGAACCACGCCGTCACTATGCTCGACCTGATGCGCCAGTTTTTCCACATCACTGCTTTTTTGAATAATTCCGAGGCCATCGCGTAACCATTGCACTACAGCACCAGCCATAAATACGCTGCCTTCGAGCGCATAGGTAGTTTGGCCCTGGGCTTGCCAGGCGAGAGTAGAAAGCAGCTTGTTCTGGCTAAGCTGAATGTTATGTCCGGTATTGAACAGCATAAAGCAGCCAGTACCATAGGTGTTTTTAGCACTGCCCACCTCAAAACAGGACTGGCCAAAGAGTGCAGACTGCTGATCCCCCAAAATTCCGGTAATGGGAATATTGGCCCCCAGTAAGCCAGAAGCCGTGTCAGCGACATAACAGTCAGAAGAGATAATTTTCGGTAAGACCGAAACCGGAATATTAAACAGCTCGAGTAGCTCTTCATCCCACGATTGTTGCTGCAGATTCATTAACATGGTACGAGAAGCGTTACTGGCTTCAATGACGTGCTCTGCACCTTGGGTCAGATTCCAGATCAGCCAGCTATCGATAGTGCCAAATGCCACATGGCCCTGTTCAGCAAGTGCCCGTACCCCCTCGACATGCTCTAAAAACCAGACCAGTTTTCCCGCACTAAAATAAGGATCAATCCGTAGGCCGGTTTTTTGCTGAATTTTGGACATCAGGCCTTGTTCAATCAGCCGGTTACACCAGTCAGATGTACGACGGTCCTGCCAGACGATTGCCGGAGCGAGCGGTTTGCCGTTTCTACGATCCCAGACTACGGTCGTTTCGCGCTGGTTAGTCAGGCCAAGGGCTTTAATATCTTTTGCCAGAATACCTGCAGTCGCCAAAGCTTGTTGTACCACGGCAATCTGTGAGCTCCAGATTTCTTGAGCATCCTGTTCCACCCAGCCCGAATGTGGGGTGTGGATATGCGTTTCACGTTGAGCCGTTGCCTGAACTTGTCCATGTTCATTAAAAATAATGGCCCGACTTGACGTAGTTCCCTGATCTAGTGCCAGTAAATAGCTCATAATTTTTCTGTTATTTGGCTTGAAAAGTAAAATATTAGCGCAATAATGTAATTAAGCGCATCAAGTTGTGTAAATATTCAGAAAATACATCGTAATTTTTGACATTTATGCTATGATTGCCTTGTACTTTGGGGGTGTTTCTGGCTTCGACGCTGGTGATGAAACTCATAGATGCATGCCGAGAGCGCATTTTCTCTCGTAAATCAAATTTGCATTTTTTAGTCGCAAACGACGAATCATACGCTCTAGCTGCCTAAGGGCAGCTTGTCCGCCTCTCCGAATACTTGTGGTTAGAGAGTCCGACTGAAGCGCACGCACACAAGTCCGTATAAAGCCAAGCCTCGGGGCTTTGTACTAAATCAAGAGGATCGCGATTTGTACCCTGTTCGTCGGGTCACAAAGAGTTAAAACAATAGACGATATCTAAGCATGTAGTATTCTCGAGCGTAGTGCTGGCGGACGCGGGTTCAACTCCCGCCACCTCCACCAAAATTCTTTCCGAAGTAATTCATCGGAATCTAAAAAAGCCTTTAAACTCAATGTTTAAAGGCTTTTTTTATGCCTGTTTGTCCGATATTATCTGATCCTATTTGACCCCATATTTGCTCTTTGCGGGTAAATATTGGGAAAATTTACCCAGAAATTAATACATCAATTATGGGTAATCGACATGCCACTTACAGATACTGAATGCAGAAAAGCACAGCCGAAAGATAAACAGTATCGTCTTTCGGATTTACATGGTTTATCCCTCATCATTACCACCAAAGGTCAAAAATATTGGAATGTACGCGTCACTGTCCATGGTGAACGTAAGTCTGAGTCGCTTGGCCCATATCCAGATTTAAGCTTAAAAAAGGCAAGGGAGCTTGCATATGAGCTTAAGCATCGATACTCACGTTCAGTATTGCATGAAGACTTAAAGCCCTATTTCAAAGAAGTTGCAGAAGATTGGTTTAATAATCAAAAAGAAACCTGGTCATCCAAACACATCAGTAATGTTCGAGCTTCATTGGATGAGCTTTATATTGTTCTTGCTAATAAGCGTATTAATCAGATTCAGGCACCTGAGATTCTGCAGATCATTAAGAAAATTGAGGCAAGAGGCTCGCTTGAAATTGCAAAACGTACTTTGTCTCGTTGTGGCATGGTCATGAAATACGCTATTGCCCATGGATATCGCTATGACAATCCGGCAGGTGATTTAGTCTATGCCCTCAAGAATAAAAGGGTCAAAAACCTGGCTTCGCTTTCTGCCTCTGAGATGCCTGAATTTCTTAGACGTATTAAGGCTTATCCTGCCGATGCTCAAACACATCATGCCATTGTCCTGATTATGCTGACAGGCGTTCGGGTCAGTGAGTTACTGCAAGCACGTTGGGAAGAGTTTGATTTGGAGGGGCGTAAGTGGGATATTCCTGAAGAGCGAATGAAGAACCGACTTCCACATCGTGTACCGTTGACGGACATGATGATTGAAGAGCTGCAATCTTTAAGACTGACTCATAATCAGGAGTTACTTTTCCCACATCGTTTAAATAACAAAGAACCTATGCGTAGCGAGGTAAGCGTCCGCTGAATCCCATACCTATTTTTTAATTCGATTTAGGTTTCCAGCAGTGCGGCAGCAATTCTTCAATCTGGGTCACTTTATGTGTCGGCAGCCTTTTCAGCACATCACTTAAATAGGCATACGGATCCAAGCCATTCAGCTTCGCTGACTGGATTAACGTCATGATGTTTGCCGCTCGCTGACCACTGCGCAGCGAACCTGCAAACAGCCAGTTCTTGCG
>NZ_JARDAL010000041.1:0-36248 GCF_048957595.1 Acinetobacter sp. AS5
TGTTCAAATGGCGATTCAGCGTTTAATTGGTTTTGGGAAAAAAGAAGAGTTTAAGGAAATTTTGGCAATTTTAAGAAAGCAGAATCCTGATAGGATAAGGGTTCTGTGAAATTTGTCGTGTACAGAGTATAATAATAATAATCGAGCATGAGTCTCATACGGATGCTCGGGTCGAAAGGGAATCCCCAGGCGAGTAACCTGTTTGCGGTGATCCATTAGCTGCAGGAGCAGAAGAGCATACATCTGGAAGCAAAGCCAGGAAAGCGGCCTATGGAGCTGTGCGGCAGCGCTCAGTAGGCAATTTTTCAAAATATTGTTAAGCCTTTTCTGAGCATGGTATTTTTCATGGTATTACCAATTAGCAGGAAAATAAGCCATTGAATATAAAAGATAAAAATGTCTTGTTTACAATAAAGTGGGAATAATTCGGGCCTATCCGAACGCCGCCGGCGGCCGCCGATCACCGCACGCAAGTAACTGAAATCATTAATTAAATATACTGCCGTCTATCGCGGTCTATCGCGGGGCAAGCCTCGCAATAGACGGTATGGCTGACGGTATGGCGACTCTTGCCGCATCGCCAAAACGAATATACCGTCAGGGGTAAGAGAGCTTCTGACGGTATTTTTTCTGTCTTATTCCCTTGATAATAATAGGAAATTTGCCATTCAGGTAGGCCAATTTGGGCCTGACGGTATATCGGGCGGCTCTCAGGCGTTTTTGAACGATCTCGGAGGGTCGAAATGCTGACTGACGCTGGCATCAAAGCACTGAAGCCAAAGAATAAATTATATAAGGTCGTAGACCGTGACGGTATGTACGTCGTGGTCAATCCCTCGGGGGCGGTCGTGTTCCGGTATGACTACCGCCTCAACGGGCGTCGGGAGACTTTGACGCTGGGCCGCTACGGCGCTTCCGACCTGTCGCTGGCGCGGGCGCGCGAGAAACTGATCGACGCCAAGCGCGCCATACTTGAAGGACGGTCGCCCGCCCGAGAGAAGCAACGCGAGAAGCGCCGCATCAAAGAGGCAAAGAGCTTCGGCGAGTTTGGCGAACGCTGGTTGCTGGAGGCGAAGATGGCCGACAGCACCCGCGCGATGCGCCGCTCGATCTATGAGCGGGACATTCTTCCGACCTTTCGGAATCGTCTGCTGACGGAAATCAGCCCCGACGATCTCCGCGCCATGTGCACCAAGGTGAAGGCACGGGGAGCCCCGGCAACAGCCGTCCACGTCCGCGACATTGTGAAGCTCGTTTATGCCTTCGCGATCCTGCACGGGGAAAAGGTGCCGAACCCGGCCGATGAGGTTGGGCCTGCCTCTATCGCGACCTTTGTTCCCAAAGACCGCTCGCTCTCGCCTGCTGAAATCCGGGTCATGCTCGGCCAGCTTGAGCATGTGCCGACGCTGCCGACGATCCGTCTCGGAATGAAGCTGTTCCTGCTCACCATGGTCCGAAAGAGCGAGCTACAGGATGCGACTTGGGATGAGGTCGATTTCGAGAACGCCGTCTGGTCGATTCCCAAGGAGCGGATGAAGCGATCCAAAGCGCACAACGTCTATCTTTCGGAGCAAGCAATCGACATTCTCATTGCGCTCAAGACCTGCGCCGGCAACTCAAAATATCTGCTGCCATCGCGCTACGACGCGGATGCACCCATGTCGCGGGCGACCTTCAACCGCATCACCACCGCTGTCGTCGTGCGGGCGAAGAAGGAGGGCTTGCCGCTCGAACCTTTCACGGTTCACGATCTGCGCCGGACAGGCTCCACGCTCCTGAACGAGCTGGGCTTCAATAGTGACTGGATCGAAAAGTGCTTGGCGCATGAGGATGGGCGCTCGTCCCGTGGCATCTACAACAAGGCTGAATACGAGCACCAGCGTCGCCATATGATGCAGGAATGGGCAAACCTCGTGGACGCTTGGGTAGCGGGCCAGAAATACGTTCCGACGCTCTATCCGCCGTCAATGGACCTTCTGGTCCCTGAGCCTAGCGTTTGACCGGCCGGAATTTCCTGAGCTTCACGTCAGGAGACGGCGCGCGTTTGACGGCATTCTTTCTGGAGGCTTGGCGACGTTCCTCAAGCCAAGCCTCCACTTCGGCCAAGTCCCAAACCACGCATCGGGCCGTCAGATAGAACCGTTGGGGAAAATCACCCCGTTGCTCCATATCGTAGATGGTAGTGTCGGCAAGTGGAACGAGTTCCCGGAGCTGGTGTCTGCGAATGGTCCGTTTCGACAGCGCGGATGGCGAATGATCCGTCATCTTACCTCCGTGCTCATGCCGACGACGCTTTGTCAGGCGCACGCCGCGCCTTGGCGAAACCGCGATCCGTGGCGATGAACCGCTCCAGCATGGGCACGATCAGCCTGACGGGATCGGCGGCGGGCCTGCCGGTTTCACGGGCCAGCACCTCGGCATAGGCGGCCAGATCGCGGTGAAGCGGCGCGGGTAGCTCCACCGTCACCTTGACGGGCTTGTCGTCGGGCAGCGGGCCGAGTTTCAGCTTGGTCATGGGTCAACCTCCTGCGTTCTCGAATACCAGATCGCGGGTCACGATTACCCTGACCGGGAAGCCGGGCCGGATGGTCAGCGTTGGGGCGACCTGTAGCTGGCGCTGGATGATCTGCTGGCCTGCCTGATTGATAGTGTCCTGCGCGCCGTCGCGGATGGCGCGGATCAGCCGGTCCTCGTCGCTGGTCGCCAGCTCCGTGCCGACCGCGAGCAGCGTGGACAGCCCTGCGGCCTTCATCAGATCCCACCAATGGTAGTCAACACCGTCCTCAAGGCCGGCATAGCCGCTGGCGTCCGCGCCCGGCAGGCGCTCAAGGACGATGGAACGGCCGCCCGGCAGGATCAGGCGGTTCCACACCAAGAGCACCCTGCGCTGGCCGAAGGTCACGCCGTCATCGTATTGGCCGATGATGCGCGTTCCCTGCGGGATCAGGAGCAGCGAGCCGGTGGGACTGTCATAAACGTTCTCCGTCACCTGCGCGGTGATCTGGCCGGGAAGGTCGGAACGGATGCCGGTGACGAGCGCGGCGGGGATCACGGCCCCGGCCTGAAGGATGTAAGGCGATGCAGGGGGCGTGACGCGGTCCGGGGCGACGGTCTGCCGGTCCACGGGTCCATTGAGGAAAGCCGTGTGGCGATCCTGTGTCGCGGGCTGCCCGCCGAGGCCGAGACCGGCAAGACCGGGCATGGCTGTTTCTGCCGGCATTCCCGTGCGTGGGCCGGACTGGAAAAAGACATTGCTCAAGCGCGCGGCTTCTTCTTCGGCGCGGCGGCGTTCTTCATCAGGGTCGACCGCTGGCGTTGCGATGGCCGGGGGCGCGACAGGCTGGCCCCGGTTCTGTGCGTCGAGAATGGGTCGGCCCAAATCTCCGGGCAGCGCGGGGCCGAGAACCGGGCCGGTATAGTCGCGCGGCAAGCCGGACAGGCCGTCCGCCGTGGGCCGGTTCTCGGTCGAATAGAGTTCTTCGCCGCCCGGTCCTGCATCGCGGGTCTGGAGAGCGTAGATGAGCGCCCCGCCGATGCCGAGCAACGCGACGGCACCGACGCCTGCCAGCATCTTGCGGGACAGGCGGGTGACGCGGGGCGTTTCGGCGCGTAGCCGCATGGGCGCGGCGGTGTCGGTGATAGTGGTGTCTGTCATGACGGCGAGTCTCCGGTCGCGCTGGCGGGCTGCGCGGCGGCGGCCTGCGGCGGGTTGATGCGGACGATCCTGACCGTCTGCTGGCGGTTGCCGCTGCCAAGGCGCAGCTCGGCCGCGCCGAACAGGCGGTCCACGATCAGGACGTTCTGGTGGATGCGGGAATTGACGATCTGCGGCTCGCCGTTCGCGGCAAGCACGAAGATCGGCGGCATTTCGCCCTGCACGATCCCGGCCGGGAAGACGACATAGACGCGGCGTCCATCGTCGAACACCGAAACCGGCCGCCATGGCGGGCTGTCGCCCTGCACCTGCAAGCCATAGCGATAGTTCCGTGCAGCCTCGGCGGGGATGATTGGCCCGGCCGGGACGGTCTGGCGCTGGCCTGCTGGCGGCGCGGGATAGGCCCATGCCACGGCGGGCATGTAGAGCGATTCCCGCGCGCGCAGTTCGATCATGTAGGTGCGTCGGTCGGTGGTGATGACAAGGTTGGTGGAAATGTCCGGCCGTGTCGGCTTCACAAGGATATGGACACGGCGATTTGCACCGCTACCGCTCTCGGTGTCGCCGATGATCCAGCGGGCGGTGTCGCCCGCCGCAATCGGTCCCGCGCCTGTCAGGCTTTCGCCCGGCTCCAGCGCGATCGTCGTGATCTGCCCGACTGCGGCATAGACCTGATAGAGCGCGCCTTCCGACCACGGATAAATCTGGATCGCGTTGTAGTAGCCTTCCCGGCGCGGCTCGACGCGGGCGGCGGCGTTGGCGTTCTCGACGCGGCCGGTCGGCGTGCCTGCGGCGGTGCCGCCGCGCGCCACGGTCCATGCCGGGGGCACATGCAGCGGCCGGGGCGTATTGTCTGTTGCCGCCGCCTGCACGGTCGGCAGCGGCGGCACGCTGGCGTCGTAGCTGAATTGCGGCGTCCGGTTGGTGGCGCAGCCTGCGAGCATAGTAGCCGAAAGCAGCACGGCCGCGATTGTGTGGGTGCGGGTGATCGTCCTCATTGGCTCATCTCCCGCGACCACGAAATTGCATTGACGTAGATTCCAAGCGGATTGGCGCGCAGACGCTCGGCGTCGCGCGGCGGCTGGATGACGATGGTGAGGATGGCCGTCCATCGTTCCGTGCTGGAAAGCTGGCCGTTCTCGAAATGGCGTTCGGTCCACGCGACGCGGAAGCTGTTGGGGGACGCCCGGATGACGCTCGACACCTCGACGGCGACTTGGCTCCGGCCGACCTTGACGAAGGGATCATTGGCGCGGGCGTAGTCGTTCAGCGCCGCCGCGCCGCGATCCGTGGTCCATTCATAAGCCCGAAGCCAGTTCTGGCGGACAATGATCGCGTCGGCCGGGATTGCGCGCACCTGCTCGATGAATCGGCCGAGATGGAACGCAATCTGCGGATCGGTCGGGCGATAGTCGGCGTTGGCGGGCGCGACGGTCTGCGCCTGACCGAGATTGTCCACTTGCACGACCCAAGGAACCACGGTTCCGCGTGCGGACTGCCAGACCAGCGCCGAGGCGAAGCCGGCCGAAAGGATCAGCGAGCCGAAGGCCATGAGCCGCCAATTCCTCGCCTGCACGCGGGCTGAGCCGATGCGCTCGTCCCATGCCTGCGCGGCCTTCTGATAGGGCGTCTCGGGTTCCGGCGATTTGCCGTAGTGGGTTGCTGGTCGTTTGAAGATGCTCATGAGCGGTCACTTTCGGAAAGGTTGACGGAGGAACCGGAGCCGTGGCTGTCGCCGGAGCGGACGGCATGGGCTGTCATGGTGATGCCGTGGTTGAGGGCCTGCCGACGCTGCATCCGCTGCGCCCATGCGGGCGGGCTGCTGGCCGTGCTGGATGGCGCGGCTGCGGCATCGGCGCTTGCGCCGCCGACCGTGCCCATGGTGGAGCTGCCGCCGGTCGCGCCGAACCCTGCCTTAGCGCCAGCGGAGAAGCTGGATTTGACGCTTTCGGTTGCTCGGGATGTTGCGCTGGAGGCAGCGCGTTTGAGCGGCGAGATGGCGGCCGAACCTGCCGCTCGGGCGACACCGCCGAGGCCAGAGGCGACGCCTGCCGCCCCGGACTGGCCGAGCGAGCCGACGCTATAGGCAGCGGTCGCCGCTCCCGCGGCGGTAGCGCCGCCGCGAACGGCCGCGGCTCCACCAGACAGGGCCGCAGCGCCGCCCTTGGCGGCAAGCATGGCCCCGCCACCAGCCGCCGCACCGCCCGCAAGGACCATGCCGTCGGCAGCGAGGCCGGTTCCCACGGCTACGCCCGCGCCAAGCTGCGGGCCGCCCGAGACGATGCCGTTGGCGATGCCGGGGCCGAAGATGCCGAGGCCGAGCAGCGACAGCGCGGCGAGCACAATCGCCATGGCGTCGTCGATGGTCGGGGTTGCCCCGCCGAAACCGGCCGTGAATTGCGAAAACAGGGTGCTGCCGATGCCGATGATGACGGCCAGCACCAGAACCTTGATGCCGGAGGACACCACGTTGCCCAAGACCTTCTCGGCCATGAAGGCGGTCTTGCCGAACAGGCCGAAGGGGATCAGCACGAAGCCCGCGAGAGTCACTAATTTGAACTCGATCAGGGTCACGAAAAGCTGGATGGCGAGGATGAAGAAGGCCAGCACCACCAGCGCCCATGCAAACAGCAGGCACGCGATCTGGATGAAGTTCTCGAAGAAGCTGATCCAGCCCATCAGGTCGGAAATGGAATCGAGCAGCGGGCGGCCGGCGTCGAGGCCGGTCTGCGCGACACGGCCCGGCCGCATCAGGTCTTCGACGGAAAAGCCGGTGCCCGACGCCATGAGTCCGAGGCCGGCGAAGCTCTCGAAGACGATGCGCGCGAGGTTGTTCCAGTTGGAAATGATGTAGGCGAACACTCCGACGAACAGGGTCTTTTTGACCAGCCGCGCGATAATGTCGTCATCCGCGCCCCATGCCCAAAAGAGCGCGGCGAGCGTAACGTCGATGACGATCAGCGTTGTGGCGATGAAGGCCACCTCGCCGCCGAGCAGGCCGAACCCGCTGTCGATGTAAGAGGTGAAGACCCCAAGGAAATTGTCGATGACGCCCGTGTTGCCCATGGTCAGCGCGCCTCGCTGCGGTCACGGCCGAGGAAGCGGTCGCGGGATGCTGCCCATGCGGCGAGGCAATCCGTATCGCTCGCCGCCGCCTCGCCAAGTTGCTGGCAACGGCGCAGGGTTTCGCGCAGCGGATCGGCCGGGGTTTGGAAGGCCGGCGCAGGGGGCGGCGCGGAAGGTTCGTCCTTCCGCGCCATGTCGATTGCGGTCACTGTCAAGGCAATCGCAACGAGCACCACGGCCCCAAGCCGGGCCAGCATCTTGCCGTCCATGGCGAGCCTCCCGGTCAGTTGCCGTTGTTGAACATCTGCGCGTTGCCGGGCTGGTAGCCGGTGCCGGGCGTCAGGAACCGCTCTCGCCGGATGCGGCCCTGTTCGGCGGCGGTCGCGCGCTCGGCTTCGGTCAGCGCGTCGGCGCGGCCGTTCGCCGAGATGACCGCGATCAGATCGGAAAGCTGCTGCGACTGGAGGGCAAGGAGCTGGTTGCCGGCCTGCGTTGCCTGCAATGCCCCGGTCGCACCTTGGCTCTGGCCGACCAGGGCCGCCATCTCGGCGCGGTTGCTGTCGATGTTGCCGACCGCCCCTGCCTGAACGCGCATCGCGTCCTGTAAGCCGCCGACCGTATTTTCCCAGCGGCCGCGCGCGTCGGCGACCAGTTGGGCGTCGGTCGCCGATAGCGAGACGTTGCCGTATTGGCTCTGGAACGCTTGGTCGATCTGGCCGACCTCGAACGCGAGATTTTGGGCCTGCCCGAGAAGCTGCTGCGTGCGCTGGACGTTCTGCTGGAGCTGCTGGAGCGAGCTATGCGGCAGGCTCGCAAGGTTGCGGGCCTGATTGATAAGCATCTGCGCCTCGTTCTGGAGGCTGGTGATCTGGTTATTGATCTGTTCGAGCGTGCGCGCTGCCGTGAGGACGTTCTGTGCATAGTTACTCGGGTCATAGACGATGCGGCCGAAGCCGAATTGCGCATGGGCCGGGCTTGTCAGCATGGGCGAAAGCGCGACAGGAACGGCGAGCGCCAGCGCGAGGGCCGAGGCCCCGACGATCTTGGGATAGGTCATGGAAGAATCTCCTCTGTGGGGTGGGTATCGAGCCGAGCCGGCGCGGCGTATTCCGGCCGGTCGGCAAGATTGGTGAGGTTCGGGATCAGGTCGGCCGCCCACTCGACACCGCGCTCGCGCAGCCAGCCGGCGAGGAAGCCGTCGCTTCCGTGTTCGGCATGGATGCGCGCGATTTCGGTCTGATCGGATTTCGAGGATGCGGCGCAGAGCGCAAGGCCGACTTCGGACAGGCCAAGCTCGAACAGGCGATTGCCCCTGCGGCTTTGGCAGTAATAATCCCGCTTGGGCGTGGCCCGTGCAAGGATTTCGATCTGCCTGTCATTGAGGCCGAAGCGGCGATAGATGGCCGTGATCTGCGGTTCGATGGCCCGCTCGTTCGGCAGCAAGAGCCGCGTCGGGCAGCTCTCGATGATGGCGGGCGCGATGTTGCTGCCGTCTATGTCGGACAGGCTTTGCGTGGCGAAGATGACGCTTGCGTTCTTTTTGCGGAGCGTTTTCAGCCATTCGCGGAGCTGGCCGGCGAACCCTTCGTCGTCGAGCGCAAGCCAACCCTCGTCGATGATGAGCAGCGTGGGGCGGCCGTCGAGCCGGTCGCCGATGCTATGGAACAGGTAGGACAGCACGGCCGGCGCTGCGCCAGTTCCGACAAGGCCCTCGATCTCGAACGCCTGCACGTCCGCCGATCCCAAATGCTCTGTCTCGGCGTCGAGCAGCCGGCCATAGGCACCGCCGACGCAGAACGGCCGGAGCGCCTGTTTCAGATCGTTGGATTGCAACAGCACCGCAAGGCCGGTGATCGTGCGTTCCTCGACCGGGGCCGAGGCGAGCGAAGTCAGCGCCGTCCAAAGATGCTCCTTCACCTCGGGCGTGATGGCGATGCCTTCGCGCATGAGGATGGCGGCAATCCAGTCCGCCGCCCATGCGCGTTCATAGGTGTCGTGGATGCGGGCAAGTGGCTGGAGCGAAACGGACGCCTCGTCTCCTTCCGTGAGGCCACCGCCCAAATCGTGCCAATCCCCGCCCATGGCGAGCGCGGCGGCGCGGATACTGCCCCCGAAGTCGAAGGCGAACACCTGCGAACCTGCATAGCGCCGGAACTGCAAGGCCATGAGCGCCAGCAACACGGATTTGCCCGCGCCCGTGGGGCCAACGACAAGGGTGTGGCCTACGTCGCCGACATGCAAACTTAGCCGGAACGGGGTTGAGCCTTCGGTCTTTCCAACGAACAAAGGGGGCGCACCGAAATGCTCGTCCCGTTCCGGCCCCGCCCACACCGCCGAAAGCGGGATCATGTGGGCGAGATTCAAAGTGCTGATGGGTGGCTGGCGGACGTTCGCGTAAGCGTGTCCGGGCAGGCTGCCGAGCCATGCGTCAACCGCATTGACGGTTTCGGCCATGGCGGTGAAGTCGCGGCCCTGAACGATCTTCTCGACCAGGCGCAGCTTCTCGTCGGCTAGGCGCGGGTCGGCATCCCAAACGGTGACGGTGGCCGTGACATAGGCCATGCCCGCCACGTCCGCGCCAAGCTCCTGCAACGCCATGTCCGCGTCGAGCGCCTTGTTCGCCGCGTCGGTGTCCACAAGAGCGGACGCCTCGTTGGTCATGACCTCTTTAAGAATCGCGGCGACGCTCTTGCGCTTGGCGAACCATTGGCGGCGGATGCGGGTCAGCAGCCGCGTCGCATCGGTCTTGTCGAGCAGGATCGCCCGTGTGCTCCACCTGTAGGGGAACGGAAGGCGGTTCATTTCGTCGAGCAGGCCTGGCGTCGTCGCGGTGGGGAATCCCACGATGGTCAGGACGCGCAGATGCGCGTCGCCAAGGCGCGGCTCCAGCCCGCCGGTCAACGGCTGGTCGGCGAGCAGCGCGTCGAGGTGCATGGGCACCTCGGGCACGCGCACGCGATGCCGGTTGGTTGAGATGGTGGAATGGAGATAGGTCAGCGTCGCGCCGTCATCCATCCAACGGCACTCGGGCATGAAGCCGTCGAGCAAGGCCAGCACGCGGTCGGTGCGGTCGATGAAGGCGCGCAGCAGCTCCCACGGGTCCACGCCCGCTTTCTCGCGGCCCTCATAGAGCCATGTTTCTGCTCGGGCGGCTTCCTCGGCCGGGGGCAGATAGAGGAGAGTCAGGAAATAGCCGGACACGAAATGCGCGTCCGCTTCCTCGAAGCCGGCCTTGCGCTCGGCATCGACCAGCGCCGACGCGGGATCGGGAAATGTGCTGTCTGGATAGGTCGCGGCCTCACTGCGCTGTGCCTCGACGAAGATGCTCCAGCCGGAGCCGAGGCGGCGCACGGCATTGTTGATGCGTCCGGCGACGGCAACCAGCTCGGCCGCGACGGCGGAATCCAGATCGGGACCGCGAAACTTCGCGGTGCGCTGGAATGAGCCGTCCTTATTCAAGACGACGCCGGAGCCGACCAATGCGGCCCATGGCAGATAATCGGCGAGCCGGGTGGCGGTGCGGCGGTATTCGGCAAGGTTCATCATGGCCGCGCCCTCACACCGCCAGAAAAGCCGGGATGCGGAGATGCCGCCGCCCGACCTCGACGAATTGGGGATCGCGTTTCGCCGCCCATACGGCTGCGAAATGGCCGATGGCCCATATGGCGAGGCCGACCAGCCAAAGGCGCAGGCCGAGGCCCACGGCCCCGGCAAGCGTTCCGTTCATGATGGCGATGGCGCGCGGTGCGCCGCCGAGCAGGATATGCTCGGTCAACGCTCGGTGGACCGGGATTGAAAATCCCGGCACCGCGTCGAGTTGTTCAAGGCCGCCCGCCATCAAACGAGCGCCCCGCCGCCGAACGAGAAGAACGACAGGAAGAAGCTCGACGCCGCGAAGGCGATGGACAGGCCGAACACGATCTGGATCAGCTTGCGAAAGCCGCCGCCCGTATCGCCGAAGGCCAAAGTCAGGCCGGTCACGATGATGATGATGACGGCGATGATCTTGGCGACCGGCCCTTCGATGGACTGGAGGATGCTTTGGAGCGGTGCTTCCCACGGCATCGACGAACCGGACGCATGGGCGGCCGGGGCGAGCATGAAGCTGATGACAAGGGTGGATGCGGCGGTCGCGGCGAAGCGATAGCCGCGCGAAATCGTGCGGATCATGAAGATTCTCCTGTGCTGGTGGGGATTGCGGGGGTGATGCGGTAGTCGCCGTCCGGTCCCAGCCCTTCGACGCGGGCGAGTTCGGCCAGCCGGCGCGCGGAACCGCGCCCGGAAAGGACGGCAACGAGGTCGATTGTCTCGGCGATCAGGGCGCGCGGGACGGTGACGACAGCCTCTTGGATGAGCTGTTCAAGGCGGCGCAGCGCGCCGATGCCGGTGCCTGCATGGATGGTTCCGATCCCGCCGGGGTGCCCCGTGCCCCATGCTTTGAGCAGGTCGAGGGCTTCCGATCCGCGCACCTCGCCGATGGGGATGCGGTCGGGGCGCAGGCGCAGCGAGGAACGGACCAGATCGGAAAGCGTCGCCACGCCGTCTTTCGTCCGCATGGCGACAAGGTTCGGCGCGGCGCATTGCAGCTCGCGCGTGTCCTCGATGATGACGACGCGATCCGCGCCCTTCGCCACCTCGGCGAGCAGCGCGTTGGTCAGCGTGGTCTTGCCGGTGGACGTGCCGCCCGCCACGAGGATGTTAGCGCGGGCTGCGACGGCTTCGCGCAGCGTCTCCGCCTGATCGGCGGACATGATGCCGGCGGCCACATAGTCGTCGAGGCTGAACACCGCGACGGCGGGTTTGCGGATGGCGAAGGCCGGCGCGGCGACCACGGGCGGTAGCAAGCCCTCGAACCTCTCGCCGCTCTCCGGCAGCTCGGCCGAGACGCGGGGGCTGCGGGCGTGAACCTCTGCGCCGACATGATGCGCCACCAACCGCACGATGCGTTCACCATCGGCGGCGGACAAGCGCTCGCCCGTGTCGGAAAGCCCTTCGGACAGGCGGTCGATCCACAACCGCCCGTCCGGGTTCAACATCACTTCGACCACGGCCGGGTCTTCGAGCAGCCGGGCGATTGCGGGGCCGAGCGCGGTGCGCAACATGCGCGCGCCGCGCGCAATGGCTTCCGGTTTTTGGTGGTTGGTGGTCATGTCGGCCCCGTTTCTTCATGGGGCGCGACAGGCGATCCCCGGATCGGGGTCGATTAAGAAAGCCCGGAATTGGGCCGGTTCAACAAGTATCTAGCTCTGTGCGGTGATCGGCGGCGAACGGCGGCAAATAGGATGGGTCCGAATACTCATTCTTGATCGCCGTTGCTCTCGGACTCGTCCGGCAACGGATCGTAGGGAAGTGAGTCGAGGTCACGCGACAGCTCTTTGAGGAACCTGTCTCCCGTCGCCAGCCGCCGACCGAGATTTTGCATGAAGCCCTCGAACCGCTCCGCGCCTTTCGCGCGAGCAGCGGATTGCGCGGCTCCCGTAAGCGGCGGTGTGATGGTCATCCAGAAATGGATGAACTGCGCGACCGTCTCGCCGAGAACGGCGAGATCTAGGTCGAGCGTGTCGATCTGGCGGCCGAGCTTGTCCAGGCGGCGCGACATGGCGGCTTCAAGCTGGTCGTCGGCATCGCCGGACAGGTAGGACATGACCGCCGCCTCCACGATGGCGGATTTCGAGACATTGCGGCGTAGCGCCACCGAGCGGCGCAGCGCCATCGCCTCGATCTGCGGAATGAGCGCTGGGTCGAAGTAGATATTCAGGCGGGTGCGTGTGGTCATGGACGTGTCCTCAAAGGTCGATTCCATCATCGGGGTGCATCGCTACCTGCCGCGCCACCATCCTCATGCGCT
The DNA here is from genome assembly GCF_048957595.1 of Acinetobacter sp. AS5. Taxonomy (NCBI): domain Bacteria; kingdom Pseudomonadati; phylum Pseudomonadota; class Gammaproteobacteria; order Moraxellales; family Moraxellaceae; genus Acinetobacter; species Acinetobacter sp. AS5. The sequence continues at coordinate 12,570 of NZ_JARDAL010000041.1, forward strand.
GGCGCATGGCGCGGGCCTTGGCCGCGTCAACGTCCGGCTCGTCGTCCAGAAACTCGAACTCCTGTTCGGGCGACGGCGGCGGGGCGACGATTTCCTCATGCTCCGGCAATTCCGGCTCACGGCGGATGCCGGCATTGGCCGGATCGCCTTCGGTCCAATTGGCGGCGTCCTTCGCGGAGCTGCCATCCGCCGCGACCACGCGGCCGGACCAATCATCGGCGGATGGGCTGGGCGCCAGCGGAGCGGCGACCAGATCGGGCGGGGTCAGGATGCGTTCCTGAAACCGCGCATCCTCGAAATAGCGGGCCTTGGTCGCGCGGATCGGCGGCGTGCCCGCGACCATCACGATTTCATCGGTGGGCGGAAGCTGCATGATCTCGCCCGGCGTGAGCAGCGGCCGGGCCGTCTCCTGCCGCGACACCATGAGATGCCCGAGCCACGGGGCCAATCTGTGCCCGGCATAGTTGGTGGAATCGCGCAGCTCGGTCGCGGTGCCGAGCGCGTCGCTCACCCGCTTGGCCGTCCGTTCGTCGTTCGTGGCGAAGCTGACGCGGACGTGGCAGTTGTCGAGGATCGCGTTGTTCGGCCCATACGCGCGCTCGATCTGGTTGAGACTCTGCGCGATCAGGAAGCCCTTGAGGCCGTAGCCCGCCATGAAGGCCAAGGCGGATTCGAAAAAATCCAATCTGCCGAGTGCCGGAAACTCGTCCAGCATCAGCAGCAGCCGATGGCGCTTGCCGGAGCCGGCCAATTCCTCGGTCAACCGCCTGCCGATCTGGTTGAGGATCAGCCGAATAAGCGGCTTGGTGCGGTTTATGTCGGACGGTGGCACGACCAGATAGAGCGTGACGGGCTGGCGGCTGCCGACCAGATCGGCAATGCGCCAATCGCATCGCGCCGTCACCCGCGCCACCACGGGATCGCGGTAGAGGCCGAGAAACGACATGGCGGTGGAGAGCACCCCGCTTCGTTCGTTCTCGCTCTTGTTCAACAGCTCGCGCGCCGACGACGCGATGACGGGATGAACGCCAGCCTCGCCGAGATGCGGCGTGTCCATCATGGCGCGCAAGGTCGCCTCGACCGGGCGGCGGGGATCGGACAGGAAATTGGCGACGCCCGCCAGCGTCTTGTCCTTCTCCGCATAGAGAACATGCAGGATCGCGCCGACCAGCAGGCTATGGCTGGTCTTTTCCCAATGATTACGCTTGTCGAGGCTGCCTTCGGGATCGACCAGAATATCCGCGATGTTCTGCACGTCGCGGACTTCCCACTCCCCCTGCCGCACCTCCAGCAACGGATTGTAGGCCGACGATCTGGCGTTCGTGGGATCGAACAGCAGGACGCGGCCGTGCTTCGCGCGAAAGCCGGCCGTCAGCGTCCAGTTCTCGCCCTTGATGTCGTGGACGATGCAGCTTCCCGGCCATGTCAGCAGCGTCGGCACCACCAGCCCGACGCCCTTACCGCTGCGGGTCGGCGCGAAGCATAAGACATGCTCGGGACCGTCATGGCGCAGATAGTCTTGCGTATGCCGGCCGAGCACTACGCCATCGGGGCCGAGCAATCCGGCCGCACGGATTTCCTTGTCTTCCGCCCATCGCGCCGATCCGTAGGTGGCGATGTTGCGGGCTTCCCGCGCTCGAATGATCGACATGAGGATGGCGGCGGCGATGGCGATGAAGCCGCCCGATACCGCGATGATGCCGCCCTCGACGAAGATAGCGGGCGCGTAGGCGTCGAAGGAAAACCACCACCAGAAGAAGGCCGGCGGATAATAGACCGGCAGGCCCGCCAGATCGAACCATGGCGCTCCAAGCTGGGGCTGGAAGCCGAGGCGAAAGGCAACCCATTGCGTCGCCGCCCACGTCATCACCAGAACGATGGTGATGACTACGGCGATCTGACCCCAAAGGATTCGGCCTCCGCGCAATGCAGGCTCCAGTCGGCAAAAGAGACGGAGCCGATCAGAGAGTAGGCAAAATCGGGACGGGCAACAGGAAAGAGGATGCCGGAGGGCTGCCGGATACTATCGGCGGCAAATAGGATGGATCGCCTGTGCCGTTATCGTGCCGGTCGAGTGCCATCCAGGAAACGATTGGGCGAATCGCCGTCACGCTTCATTTTGCCTGCGAGGTTGAGTAGATTTTTCAGTGCGGAGTTGCGATTGAACGGCGACCAGACGGCTGTAAAGGCAACCGGCTCCGGTTCATCGAGGAAGGGCAGGAAGACGATGCCGGTCGTCGGCAACAATGACGTTGCCTCGCCGACGATAGTGATGCCGAAGCCTTGTCCGACCATAGATAGCAGCGTGTCGCGCCCCACATCAAAGCGCCGGATCGACGGTGCGGGCCAACGCCCGGCAAGGCGCAGCACGATATGGTCATGGACCTGCGGGCCGGTGCCACCATAGCGAACAATGAAAGTCTCGCCGACCAGATCGGACCAAGTGATTGCGGACTGCCCGGCGAGGCGATGCCCATCCGATAGCACGGCCACCAGCGGTTCGGTCCAGATCGGTCGGGTATGGCAGTCGGGCATCTCGGGCTTGCCCGCGACGAACACCACGTCGAGCTGGTCAGCACGAAGCTGCATCACCGCATCGCGGGCTGTGCCTTCGGTGATCTCAACCTCAATGCCCGTATGTTCTTCCCGATAATGACGGATCAGCTCCGTGAGAAAGCTGCGTGGGATTAAGGCATGGATGCCGATGCGAAGCCGGCCGTATTCTCCTTGAGCTGTCATGCCTGCGGTCTTCACTGCGTGATCGAGTTGATCGACACCCGCCGTGACACGCTCCATGAAGTGCCTGCCTGCGTCTGTTAGCCGAACGCCCCGCGCATGGCGCTCAAATAGCAGGACACCAAGGTTATCCTCCAGCGCTTTCACACGCGCGCTGACGCTCGACTGGCTGATACCAAGTGCCTTGGCCGCATGCCGAAAATTCAGATGCTCGGCGACGGCGATGAACTGAACAAGGGAAATGAGCGGTATCCTGCCAGACAGGATACCGACATTCACGAGGTTTCGATGGTTAGTGCGCCGCATCGGAGCGGGCCTGCTACCAGTCGTCGGTTAGACGACTGGCGACTTCTCGGTGGCAGCCCCACGGAGCCGAAGGAGCACCAGCCCCAACGAAACCAGTACCGCCATCGCCGTGGCGTAACAGATCACGGGCCACGCTGTGTCACCGTTTAAAAGTGCCACCGCCAATGTCCCGACAATGCTGACTATCAGGCTTTGAACGCAGAAGTAGAACGCGACCGCTGATCCCGCGATGTCGTCGAACTCTGCCAAAGCGCCGTTCGCGGTAACGGACACCGTGAAGACAATACCGACCGCGACAACCCACATCGGTAGGATGAAGGTGAGGAATGACGGCGAGCCGTAAAGTTCGCCGATCCCCAACAGGACCGCTCCGCAAACAAGCAACGCCATCCCACGCGCCACGCATCCTGCGATGCCCCATCTGGCGACAAAGGACTTCGCGAAACGGGTTGTCACGATCATTACAAGCGCGACAGTGGCGAAGGCAAAGCTGAATCCGATCTCGGAATATTCCGCTTGGCCTATGAGCACACGGGGAGCCGTCGAGAAGAAGACGAAGAAGGTGCCCATACCGGCGCTAAAGCCGACAGTGTAAACCCAAAAAGCCGGACTCGCGAAGATCGGCAAGACAGATCGGCGCGTCTTGACTTGATCCAGAGGGCGGGTTTCGTGCCACCTGAAACCCGCATTTAGGAGTGCGAGCATCGCCAGTATAGCCAAAGTAATGAATATCGCCTGCCATCCCAAGAACTCGCCGATCAATGCTCCGGCGATAGGGCCGAGCGCAGGCACGAACGCCAGCATCGAACTGAAAAGGCCGTAGATGACGACACCCTCAGGACGGTTGGCATAAACGTCGCGAACCGTCGCGAACGTCGCCACCAGCATGGCCGACGCGCCCACTGCTTGAAGTAGACGGAAAGCGACAAAGGCCGGTGCAGTTGAAGACCAAGCTGCTCCCAGAGACGCAATGACGAAAGCCGTTGCGCCCGCAAGTAGAATTGGCCGTCGCCCGATTCTGTCTGAGAGCGGACCAAAAATCACCTGGCCCACGCCGAGCATCACCATATAGAGGCTCAACGTGAGTTGGATCATAGCGGGCGTCGTGTTCAGGATGCCGGGCATCGCTGGAACGACAGGGAGATAAATATCCATCGCCAGTGAAGCGAGGATGTCGAAAGGAGCCATCAGCAGCAGTGCTGCCGGCAGCGTATAGGCCCACGCGGGGCGTGTGGTGGTCATGACGAATCAACCCTCGATTAAGGAATACCGGGCGACGTCTGCTCGTCAGCAATCAGATGAGACTAGCCTTACAGAGCGCCGCAACAACAATACTGGTTGTTGCGGCTTACTTGTCTGCTGACTTGGAATTTCCCATCTGATTACTCCACGCTTACGAATATGAATTGCTACATTTTATCCGATTATCTTTTGCTTCGCAATGCGGCATGGGCGCACTCAGCGTTCCAGCCCCCTCTGCCGCCCTAACTGCCACGACACAGACCCGCCCTGCACGATGCCCATAACCTCGCGGCCGAGTTGGCGGTCGATGATCGGCCGCCACGGGATAAGGGTGAACTCATGGGATTTCTCGACCACGGCGAACTTGCCGCTCGATAGATGCACGGTTCCGGTAAACTTGCCGCTGACGCTCTCGCCGTCCGTGGCGGCGCGGAACGGCAGGCCCTTACTCAAAGCCATATCCGATCCGACGCCGGCTACCTCGCGCTCCCGCAGGATGGCGAGAAGGTTGCGCCGGTAGAAGACGCGGCTGTCCCGGCTGCGGGTGGCGTCGCCCTGTTCGATATGGTGCTCGCGGCGCTGGTCCATGGCTTCGCGGACTTGTTGCCCGAAGCCGGTTGGCGCAAGGTCGGCCGTCTCGCCGTGGATCAGCCGCCGGTCCAGCCAGGTCGCGCCGTCCGATCCGATCTGTTTGTTCAGATCGACCGGGGAAAGGACGCGAACGCTGGCCTGACTGTCTCGGCCGGCGTCATGGGCGGCGGCACGGCTGACCAGATCATCGGGGATGCGCCATTGGTCGGCGTCGATCCGCTCGACGATACCGGCCCGGCGTAGCGCCTCCAGCCGGCGCACATGGGCATCGACATAGCCCTCATAGTCGCCGCCTGGAACGCGGCCCTCGAACTTGGCCTGCTCCAGATGGCGGCTCGGCCGATAGATGCCGTCCTTTGCAATGGCGGTAATGGTGCGGTCGGACGGCCGGGCTGCCGCCTCGGCGGGGCCGAGCTGGACGACGCTGCCGATGCGGGCGTCCTCGAGCCGCTCGAGCGCGATGCCGGCGATGTGGTGCGTGCGGCCGTCGATGCCGTCCACCACAACGGTCAGGTTCTCCCCCAGTTCGTCGGACAGGTGCTTGTCCACGACGCGGCCGACGATGGGCGTCTCGGGCGCTCCGTCATGGATTTGGAAGCTCATGGGATCGCGTTCGCCGCCCTGCGGGCCGAGCGCCTTCTGCATGGTGCGGATAATGTCGCCCCGCTCTCCAAGCTCGCGCAGGGCCGGTTCCATGTCCTTGCTCAATTCCCAAACGCCGGGCGCGTGCTCGGTCGCCAGTCCCATCTTCTCCAGCTTGGTAAGACGATGCAGGCGTAGGGTGCGCTCGAATAGCCTTCACGTTTCAGTTTTTGCCAGACTTTACGTACACCATACCGACCTGAACTTTCCTTCCAAATTCGTTTAATCTCCTCAGCATGATGCAAGTCATGTAAATCTCGCTTTGCTCGATGTTCTGGATTTTCACAGAGATCTAGAGTCCGGTAATAGGGGTCGTTTGCGGGAGGGGGCGGAATCCTACGCTAAGGCTTTGGCCAGCGATATTCTCCGGTGAGATTGATGTGTTCCCATCCGAGCGGCGAAACATGGGCCAAGAGATCGGGCGATAGCAGCTTTCCATCGCGTTTCTGGTTTGCAACGACCTCGCCGAGCTTCATGGTGTTCCAGAAGATGATGATGGCGGCGAGCAGATTCATGCCGGCGATGCGGTAATGCTGGCCTTCGGCGGAACGGTCGCGGATTTCACCGCGGCGGTGGAAGCTGATTGCCCGCTTCAGCGCATGATGAGCTTCGCCTTTGTTGAGCCCGATCTGGGCACGCCGTTGGAGTTCGGCATCCAGAATCCAGTCGATCATGAACAGGGTGCGCTCGACGCGACCGACTTCCCGCAGGGCTGTCGCGAGCTCGTTCTGCCGCGGATAGGAGGCGAGTTTCCGCAGAATCTGGCTTGGCGCGACGGTCCCGGCAGCAATGGTGGCGGCGATGCGCAGGATGTCGGGCCAATTGCGCTCGATCATGGCTTGGTTGACCTTTCCGCCGATCAACGCTCGCAGGTGCGCCGGGGCGGCCGACGGATTGAACGCGTAGAGCCGTTTGGATGGCAGGTCGCGGATGCGCGGAGCGAACCGGTAGCCGAGAATGGCACATGCGGCAAAGACGTGATCGGTGAAGCCGCCCGTGTCGGTGAACTGCTCGCGGATATGGCGTCCAGCATCGTTCATCAGCAGGCCATCGAGGATGTAAGGCGCTTCGCTTGCCGTTGCAGGAATCACCTGGGTTGCGAACGGCGCATATTGGTCGGAGACGTGGCTATAGGCTTTCAGGCCCGGGGTATTGCCATATTTCGCGTTGACCAGGTTCATGGCCTCACCTTGCTCTGTAGCGACGAAGAACTGTCCGTCGCTCGAAGCCGACGTGCCCATGCCCCAGAACCGGGCCATGGGTAACGCTGCCTGTGCCTCGACCACCATGGCCAGCGCCCGGTCATAGGCTTCGCCCTCGACATGCCACCGTCCAATGCGGATCAATTCCCAGAAGGTGTGGGTGTTTGTCGCATCCGCCATTTTGCGCAAGCCGAGGTTGATCCCTTCCGCCAAGATAACGTTCATTAGCCCGATCCGGTCAGCGCAGGGTGCTCCTGTGCGCAGATGGGTGAACGCTTCGGTGAAGCCGGTCGCCGCATCCACCTCCAGCAGGAGATCGGTGATGCGCGTGGGCGGGATCTGCTTGTAGAGATCGAGCACCAGATCTTCGGCGCCTGTCGGCGCGGCGGCTTCGAGTTTCTCGATATGCAGAACGCCGTTTTCAATCGACCCGCCCGGGATCGTGCCTGCGCGAGCGGCACGGCCAAGCTCGCGCAACCGCATGTCGAGGCGAGCTTGCCGGTCTGCCAGCCATTCCTCCGGCCGCAATGGCACAGCGAGACGACCGCCTTCCGCGATGGATTGTGCCGGAACGAGTGCGTGTTTCAGATCGCCATAGCGCCGGGACCTAGTAAGCCAGACATCTCCGGAGCGGAACGCATCGCGCAGATGGAACAGCACCGCGATCTCCCATAGGCGAGCGTCGCCAGCCCTCTGGGCCCGAAGGTGGCGATGCCATTTCGAGCTGGGCCGCAAGAAGCTGGTCATCGCGGCATCGTTCAAACCGGTACGAAGGGCCGTCACCGCTTCCAGAAGCGGCAGTGCAACGGGCGCAGCTCGCAGATCGAGCAGGCGCAACATGCGTGGAGCGTATCGGCGGAAGCGGTGATAACCGTCGAGCACATGATTGAGCGGATCGTCGGCCATGGTGGCGGTCAGCCTGGTTGCCATTGCAACAAGGGTTTTTAAGCCGTCCCACCCTGACCCACTCGCGATGGCACTGTTGCAAATAGTCGGTGGTGATAAACTTATCATCCCCTTTTGCTGATGGAGCTGCACATGAACCCATTCAAAGGCCGGCATTTTCAGCGTGACATCATTCTGTGGGCCGTACGCTGGTACTGCAAATACGGCATCAGTTACCGTGAGCTGCAGGAGATGCTGGCTGAACGCGGAGTGAATGTCGATCACTCCACGATTTACCGCTGGGTTCAGCGTTATGCGCCTGAAATGGAAAAACGGCTGCGCTGGTACTGGCGTAACCCTTCCGATCTTTGCCCGTGGCACATGGATGAAACCTACGTGAAGGTCAATGGCCGCTGGGCGTATCTGTACCGGGCCGTCGACAGCCGGGGCCGCACTGTCGATTTTTATCTCTCCTCCCGTCGTAACAGCAAAGCTGCATACCGGTTTCTGGGTAAAATCCTCAACAACGTGAAGAAGTGGCAGATCCCGCGATTCATCAACACGGATAAAGCGCCCGCCTATGGTCGCGCGCTTGCTCTGCTCAAACGCGAAGGCCGGTGCCCGTCTGACGTTGAACACCGACAGATTAAGTACCGGAACAACGTGATTGAATGCGATCATGGCAAACTGAAACGGATAATCGGCGCCACGCTGGGATTTAAATCCATGAAGACGGCTTACGCCACCATCAAAGGTATTGAGGTGATGCGTGCACTACGCAAAGGCCAGGCCTCAGCATTTTATTATGGTGATCCCCTGGGCGAAATGCGCCTGGTAAGCAGAGTTTTTGAAACGTAAGGCCTTTGAATAAGACAAAAGGCTGCCTCATCGCTAACTTTGCAACAGTGCCGAATTTAGCGCGGTCGCTAAACATTTCGGCACCACCCAGGTGCTGCACGATATCAATCTGAAAATTGATGCCGGTGAATACCGGCTGGCTGCCGACGATCCGGATGAGGAGAACACCCTCGCCACGGCAGTTTTCACCCTCGATGCCAACCACGTCAGGTGGCAAATTTTCGACATTAACCGCGACGATGCTAAATTTCAGGGAGAAGTGCGTGGGTGAGATAGCCGGTCGTCAGTCATAAAGGGCAGGGTAGTACCGTTGGCCCGGCGTTCGATAGTACCGTCCGGATACTGCCAGATATCGGCGTCCAGGGAGATGTCCTGAAGCGCGGTGTCCGGAATTTCAGGTTTGTGTCTCTACAAAGACTAACTATCAGAAAAACTCATCGAGCATCAAATGAAACTGCAATTTATTCATATCAGGATTATCAATACCATATTTTTGAAAAAGCCGTTTCTGTAATGAAGGAGAAAACTCACCGAGGCAGTTCCATAGGATGGCAAGATCCTGGTATCGGTCTGCGATTCCGACTCGTCCAACATCAATACAACCTATTAATTTCCCCTCGTCAAAAATAAGGTTATCAAGTGAGAAATCACCATGAGTGACGACTGAATCCGGTGAGAATGGCAAAAGCTTATGCATTTCTTTCCAGACTTGTTCAACAGGCCAGCCATTACGCTCGTCATCAAAATCACTAGCATCAACCAAACCGTTATTCATTCGTGATTGCGCCTGAGCGAGACGAAATACGCGATCGCTGTTAAAAGGACAATTACAAACAGGAATCGAATGCAACCGGCGCAGGAACACTGCCAGCGCATCAACAATATTTTCACCTGAATCAGGATATTCTTCTAATACCTGGAATGCTGTTTTCCCGGGGATCGCAGTGGTGAGTAACCATGCATCATCAGGAGTACGGATAAAATGCTTGATGGTCGGAAGAGGCATAAATGCCGTCAGCCAGTTTAGTCTGACCATCTCATCTGTAACATCATTGGCAACGCTACCTTTGCCATGTTTCAGAAACAACTCTGGCGCATTGGGCTTCCCATACAATCGATAGATTGTCGCACCTGATTGCCCGACATTATCGCGAGCCCATCTATACCCATATAAATCAGCATCCAGGTTGGAATTTAATCGCGGCCTCGAGCAAGACGTTTCCCGTTGAATATGGCTCATAACACCCCTTGTATTACTGTTTATGTAAGCAGACAGTTTTATTGTTCATGATGATATATTTTTATCGGCACTGTTGCAAATAGTCGGTGGTGATAAACTTATCATCCCCTTTTGCTGATGGAGCTGCACATGAACCCATTCAAAGGCCGGCATTTTCAGCGTGACATCATTCTGTGGGCCGTACGCTGGTACTGCAAATACGGCATCAGTTACCGTGAGCTGCAGGAGATGCTGGCTGAACGCGGAGTGAATGTCGATCACTCCACGATTTACCGCTGGGTTCAGCGTTATGCGCCTGAAATGGAAAAACGGCTGCGCTGGTACTGGCGTAACCCTTCCGATCTTTGCCCGTGGCACATGGATGAAACCTACGTGAAGGTCAATGGCCGCTGGGCGTATCTGTACCGGGCCGTCGACAGCCGGGGCCGCACTGTCGATTTTTATCTCTCCTCCCGTCGTAACAGCAAAGCTGCATACCGGTTTCTGGGTAAAATCCTCAACAACGTGAAGAAGTGGCAGATCCCGCGATTCATCAACACGGATAAAGCGCCCGCCTATGGTCGCGCGCTTGCTCTGCTCAAACGCGAAGGCCGGTGCCCGTCTGACGTTGAACACCGACAGATTAAGTACCGGAACAACGTGATTGAATGCGATCATGGCAAACTGAAACGGATAATCGGCGCCACGCTGGGATTTAAATCCATGAAGACGGCTTACGCCACCATCAAAGGTATTGAGGTGATGCGTGCACTACGCAAAGGCCAGGCCTCAGCATTTTATTATGGTGATCCCCTGGGCGAAATGCGCCTGGTAAGCAGAGTTTTTGAAACGTAAGGCCTTTGAATAAGACAAAAGGCTGCCTCATCGCTAACTTTGCAACAGTGCCCTCGCGATGACATCGCCCAGCGGCTGGCCATCATCCTGTGCATCGACCAGGGCGCCCCCGATCTCGGCGAAGGATTTCAGGGTGTCACGCACCACCCCCGCTTCGTCTGCGACCTTTGCATGGCAAATACGCTCCGAAGCACGGTAGAGACGGCCGACGATCCGGTCGTGGGTTTCGACCACTGCGTCGGCCAACATCGCCTGCCATTCCGAGACGCAAACAGCCAAGATCGCAAGCCGCCTGTCCTCCGGGAGATCGCGCATGCCGTCGGCATAATACCGTTCACCCTGCCTGCGCAGACGAGTCACCCGATGGGCAGGAACGCCGGCAAGCAGATCCTCGGGGAGATCGATGCGTTGCAGATATTCGAGCCGGTCGAGCAGCCGGTTGGCCGACGAAGAGTTCGAGCCAGGCTCGAACTGGCGCAGCCACACAAAACGGGTCACCCGATCATCAGCCGTCTCCTCGAGCAATGCCAGCAACTGTTCTCGGATCGACATAGGCAGCCGACTGGCGATCCTCGTCTCGATGCGTCGCTCGGCATCGACGAGAGCCGCGGCACAAAGCCGCTCGATCGTGGATGTCGCGGGAAGGACAGTGCGGGTGCGTCGGCACTCGGCTACGAAGCGACGGGCGATATCCTCGTTCGACACCGCCATCTCGGCTTCTCGGAACAACCATTCCTTCAGCTCGCTCGCACCACGTCCGGAGAAGGTGCGGAAGCCGTAGAGCCCCCGTAACTCGGCAAGATGCTCGTGCCGTGTTTCCTCGCGGGCAGCATAGTCTACGAGATCGTCGGCACCCAGGCCAAGCTGCGCTCCGATAAATTCGATGACCTCTGCAGGGATCAGTTCGCCTGGAGCCAGCACCCGGCCGGGATAGCGCAGGACACACAATTGCAGGGCGAAGCCGAACCTGTTGTGAGCGCGCCGACGCAGCCTGATATGCCCAAGGTCTTCATCACTCAGCGTATAGTGCTTGAGCAAATCCGTCTGTGAAGTCGGCAAGCGCAACAGCGCGTCTTTCTGCCGATCGGTTAGAGTGACGCGACGCGGCATACATGTTCCTTTTTCAAAATCTGATAGCGTTCAAGACGCTTTGTTTATGAAGCTGGTTGAGATACATTTCCAGAGGTCAATGCAATCGTGGCCGAAGCGCCGCCTCAAACCAACGTTTGTGATACATGCTGATCGGATATGCCCGCGTCTCCAAAGCCGATGGCTCGCAGTCTCTCGACCTGCAGCACGACGCCTTGCGCGCCGCAGGTGTCGAACGGGACAATATCTATGATGATCTTGCTTCCGGCGGTCGTGATGATCGCCCTGGCTTGACTGCCTGCCTCAAGTCATTGCGTGACGGCGATGTGCTGGTGGTCTGGAAGCTCGATCGCCTCGGACGATCGCTTGCCCATCTGGTCAACACGGTGAAGGAGCTGTCAGACCGCAAGATCGGCCTGCGGGTTCTGACTGGAAAGGGCGCTCAGATCGACACCACGACTGCGTCCGGTCGCATGGTGTTCGGAATCTTCGCCACCTTGGCCGAGTTCGAGCGGGATCTGATCCGAGAGCGCACCATGGCGGGTCTCGCCTCCGCGAGAGCGCGCGGTCGCAAGGGCGGACGAAAATTCGCGCTCACCAAAGCTCAGGTGCGTCTCGCGCAAGCCGCCATGGCCCAGCGCGATACTTCAGTTTCCGATCTCTGCAAGGAACTCGGCATCGAGCGCGTCACTCTCTACCGATATGTCGGTCCCAAAGGCGAGCTCAGAGACCATGGAAAGCATGTTCTCGGACTTACGTAGCAACTCGTTTCTTTTCGCAGGTTGAGCCACAGAGGTGGATCAGGAAATTTGAACAACACTTATAAGTGATATTTTGCTCCCCAAATGATGTTATAAACATCAATATATGGAGTATTTTATGACACGTAGACCAAGAAGAAATCATTCAAATGACTTTAAAGCTAAGGTAGCACTTGCTGCGATTAAAGCAGAAAAAACACTTGCTGAATTGAGTGCTGAATTTGATGTTCATCAAAACCAAATTATTGACTGGAAAAATCAACTGATTTCAGCTTCCTCGCAAGCTTTCGATCAATCAAAAGCTCCAACAGAACCACCCATCGATCTAAAAAAACTACATGCAAAAATCGGTGAGCAGGCATTAGAAATTGATTTTTTAGAAGGTGTGTTGAAGAAACTGGGTCGCTTCAACCACAAAAGTTAATCGATGACTCACTTCAGATTTCAGTATCTAAGCAAGCTAAGCTGCTGAAAGTCTCCCGTGGTTGTTATTACTATCGCCCAAAACCTGTGAGTGAATCAGATCTGAAGCTGATGCGCTGTATGGATGAGTTACATATGCAATACCCTTTTGCAGGTAGCCGTATGATGCGTGATTTATTGAATCGTCAAGGACATCATATAGGACGACGTCATACACGTACTTTAATGAAGAAAATGGGCATTAATGCGTTATATCGTAAACCAAATCTAAGTCAGGCCAATCAAGCTCACCGTAAATATCCATATCTGCTCAAAGGATTGGCTATTCAGCGCAGTAATCAAGTGTGGTCTACGGATATAACGTATATCCCTATGGCAAAAGGCTTTGTTTATTTATGTGCTGTGATTGATTGGCATAGCCGCAAGGTACTTGCGCATAGAGTATCGATTAGTATGGAGGTTACATTTTGCATAGAAACATTAAATGAAGCTATTGAAAAATATGGCCGACCTGAAGTCTTTAATACAGACCAAGGCAGTCAGTTTACCAGTGATGCATTTATTGATGTATTGAAATCAAATGGCATTCAAATCAGTATGGATGGTAAAGGTCGATGGGTTGATAATGTGATGGTTGAACGATTATGGCGGAGCGTTAAATATGAAGAGGTGTATCTCAAAGCCTACAGCAATGTTTTGGATGCGAAGAAGCAATTAAACGCATATTTTGAATTTTATAATTTGAAACGACCTCATTCGAGTCTGGACAAAATGACTCCAGATGAGTTTTACTATGACCAGCTACCACAACAAAATAAGGTAGCTTAACTAGAGCAGAGTATCACTTATAAATAAGCTTTTAGTTGTTCAAACAAGTGGGACCACCTCTCACCTCCGCGCTTCATCAGAAAACTGAAGGAACCTCCATTGAATCGAACTAATATTTTTTTTGGTGAATCGCATTCTGACTGGTTGCCTGTCAGAGGCGGAGAATCTGGTGATTTTGTTTTTCGACGTGGTGACGGGCATGCCTTCGCGAAAATCGCACCTGCTTCCCGCCGCGGTGAGCTCGCTGGAGAGCGTGACCGCCTCATTTGGCTCAAAGGTCGAGGTGTGGCTTGCCCCGAGGTGATCAACTGGCAGGAGGAACAGGAGGGTGCATGCTTGGTGATAACGGCAATTCCGGGAGTACCGGCGGCTGATCTGTCTGGAGCGGATTTGCTCAAAGCGTGGCCGTCAATGGGGCAGCAACTTGGCGCTGTTCACAGCCTATCGGTTGATCAATGTCCGTTTGAGCGCAGGCTGTCGCGAATGTTCGGACGCGCCGTTGATGTGGTGTCCCGCAATGCCGTCAATCCCGACTTCTTACCGGACGAGGACAAGAGTACGCCGCAGCTCGATCTTTTGGCTCGTGTCGAACGAGAGCTACCGGTGCGGCTCGACCAAGAGCGCACCGATATGGTTGTTTGCCATGGTGATCCCTGCATGCCGAACTTCATGGTGGACCCTAAAACTCTTCAATGCACGGGTCTGATCGACCTTGGGCGGCTCGGAACAGCAGATCGCTATGCCGATTTGGCACTCATGATTGCTAACGCCGAAGAGAACTGGGCAGCGCCAGATGAAGCAGAGCGCGCCTTCGCTGTCCTATTCAATGTATTGGGGATCGAAGCCCCCGACCGCGAACGCCTTGCCTTCTATCTGCGATTGGACCCTCTGACTTGGGGTTGATGTTCATGCCGCCTGTTTTTCCTGCTCATTGGCACGTTTCGCAACCTGTTCTCATTGCGGACACCTTTTCCAGCCTCGTTTGGAAAGTTTCATTGCCAGACGGGACTCCTGCAATCGTCAAGGGATTGAAACCTATAGAAGACATTGCTGATGAACTGCGCGGGGCCGACTATCTGGTATGGCGCAATGGGAGGGGAGCAGTCCGGTTGCTCGGTCGTGAGAACAATCTGATGTTGCTCGAATATGCCGGGGAGCGAATGCTCTCTCACATCGTTGCCGAGCACGGCGACTACCAGGCGACCGAAATTGCAGCGGAACTAATGGCGAAGCTGTATGCCGCATCTGAGGAACCCCTGCCTTCTGCCCTTCTCCCGATCCGGGATCGCTTTGCAGCTTTGTTTCAGCGGGCGCGCGATGATCAAAACGCAGGTTGTCAAACTGACTACGTCCACGCGGCGATTATAGCCGATCAAATGATGAGCAATGCCTCGGAACTGCGTGGGCTACATGGCGATCTGCATCATGAAAACATCATGTTCTCCAGTCGCGGCTGGCTGGTGATAGATCCCGTCGGTCTGGTCGGTGAAGTGGGCTTTGGCGCCGCCAATATGTTCTACGATCCGGCTGACAGAGACGACCTTTGTCTCGATCCTAGACGCATTGCACAGATGGCGGACGCATTCTCTCGTGCGCTGGACGTCGATCCGCGTCGCCTGCTCGACCAGGCGTACGCTTATGGGTGCCTTTCCGCAGCTTGGAACGCGGATGGAGAAGAGGAGCAACGCGATCTAGCTATCGCGGCCGCGATCAAGCAGGTGCGACAGACGTCATACTAGATATCAAGCGACTTCTCCTATCCCCTGGGAACACATCAATCTTACCGGAGAATATCGTTGGCCAAAGCCTTAGCGTAGGATTTCGCCCTCTCCCGCAAACGACCCCTAATAGGTTGAAGGTGCGATCGGTAAAATTCTACAAATCGCCTCGACTCCGTACAGCTCTTTATTATTATGGATAAAATCCACCATTATTTGTGTGGGCGGTCGAGCTCCGCCTGGGCGAAAAAAGCGGCTGCTTTACGTAGAATTTCATTGGCGCGTTGCAGTTCTTTATTTTCGCGTTCGAGTTGTTTGATACGTTCTTGGTCTGAAAGCTGCTGTACTTTAACTGGATTTTGTTTATCTAAATATTTTTGATACCAAACACGTAGTGTTTCAGGAGTACAACCCTTGCGCAGTATACTGCTCAGGGAGCAATAGCGGTGATCGCAGCCCAATTCGATGGATAATCTTTCTCGGATTCAATCAATAATTGAACCGCTCTTTCTCTGATTTCAGGGGTATATTTTACTTTTTTCATCGGGACATTCTCTCAGAAAGCTTGGTCTCCGACAAACCCGGTACGGTTCAAAAATCTTCCATTGATTTATTTATATCTGTTAAACCAGTCGCATTATGAAATGTAATATAAGTAGAAATTTCAGTATAAATGGTCATGATCTTTTCTAAATTTGAATATCTAAGCGTCTTCATTAATCAACCTTATTGATTATTAGTTTCTTCTTTTAAAGCTCTTTGTACTGTTGCTATCCCTACTTTAAACTTTTCTGCAACACCTCTAAATGTTGAATTTTCTTCAGCCATTGCTTTTCGTATTTCAACATAGTCAACCTTCCGCTTTCTTCCCTTATATAAGCCCTTCGCTTTGGCTTTTGCAATTCCTTCCTTTTGACGCTCACGGATCATGGAGCGTTCAAACTCTGCAAATGCAGCAAGCATCTGAAACATGAGTTTATTTATTGCCGATTGTGCTACATCATGACTGAAGGTCAAATTCTCTTTATGAAAAATAATGGTTATACCACGATCATTCAGACTATTCACAATTTCGTTCAGATCATTTGTATTACGTGCCAGACGATCAATACTATGAACATGCACCGTATCACCTTCACGCAGATAGTCGAGCATTGCATTTAACTGAGGACGTTCACGGCTACCACCGCTTGCCTTTTCAGTAAAGGTCTTATCCAGGCTGATTCCATCTAATTGACGTTCAGTATTTTGTTCAGTTGAACTGACTCGAATATATCCGACCTGATTAGGCATTCTGTACCGTTAGAGTTTAGATAATTAAATACATATTGTACCGAAATTAAATATTAAGTCTATAAATACGGTTTTTGAGTTGCTTTTTAAGACTTTATTTTGTTCCGTTAGGCTATACTCTATAGTTACATAAATTAGATTTAAAAACTTGTCTCCAATAAACCCAGTATGGTTCACCTAAACAGATTGCTACCCCTGAACAACCAGAATCCGAAAAAAGGGGCTTTTGGAGCCGTTTTTTTAGACCCTATGATTAACCACGATTGTTTAACTAATATGAACAAAGTCGTGAAACATTGCTTAATAAATAGGCGTGGAACGTGAATAATCATGAAAAAGCCGTTCCAGTGCGCTGAACCCTAGAACGGCTTTGACTAAACTATTGAGGCTAAAAGGAAAATTTCAAGCATTTCGTATAAGGTGTATTATGTTAATTTTAGAAATTCTTAATTTCCATCTATCCAAACTTGCTTGATCCAATCTGCTAAATCTTCCCACTGCTCATCGCTATATCCATCTGCTGTCCAATATCTAATTTTATGATTAGGAGATAGGCAATAATAACTACCATTATCTTCACAAATAGGTAGCCAATCTTCTGGCAGACCTTGCTCCCTAGCATCATTTAATATCTGAGATAGCCCTCGATAGCATTCTTTCTCATCTGTAAGAGACGCTAATTCAATTGTTCCATAAAAGATATTGCTAATCTCTTTCAAAACTTTTTTATAATCTTTTGGAAAAATAAAACCTATTTTTCGTTCATAAGCAGATATGAAAATATCATCAGGTAGTTCTATGTTTAGACGACTATTCCCAGATAGTTCTTTTAATTCTTGAATAATGTTATCAAGCTTATTTTGCATATACATTCTGCTCTATCGCATTAAAGTTCTTACTACAATTTAACATAATGGCTGTTATGCGAAACGAGATCTACCAGCTCTCGTTTTTTGTTATGGAAACTGCTAAAATTCAAATACGCCATTGACGTATAAAGAGTCCATGTTATTTATTGAAACCAGCATCTTTACCAAGCAAATTAAAGACCTTGTATCTGATGAGGAATATCGTCAACTTCAGCAAGATCTTTTGGTACAGCCTGATAGAGGTGACCTAATCAAGAATGGCGGTGGTATTCGCAAAGTACGTTGTGCTCAAGGTAACAAAGGGAAAAGTGGTGGGATACGGGTGATTTATTATTGGGTCACCGAGGATGATCAGATCTTTTTCTTAGTGGCTTATCCAAAATCAGTAAAAGATAATTTAACAGATAAGGAAACCGCCATTCTGCACCAACTCGTGAAGGAGCAATTTCATGGATAACAACTTATTTGATGACTTGGTTGCTTCAATCAAAGAAGCTGGAGCTATCAAACGTAAAGAAGTTAAAGCAAGCCGAGTTACAGAACTCGAATTGCCTGATATTAAAGAAGTACGTGAAAAAACTGGCTTGAGCCAAAATGAATTTGCTGCACGTCTACATATTAGCCCCCGTACCCTGCAAAATTGGGAACAGGGACGACGCTATCCAACTGGACCAGCAGCTACATTGATTCGAATTTTAGATGCTCACCCAAGCCTTATTTGAAAAAATTACTTAAAAAATGGGAGCTTAAGGCTCCCATTTTTATTTCGTATAAGGTGTATTATGTTAATTTTAGAAAATCTTCACTACTATTATTTTAAAATAAGCCTTATATCCAAGCATAAAACAAGGTTGTCTAGACTTCTTTTAACAGTAAAGTTATCATAAAACTGAATTTTATTTTTTAGGTAAGTTTATGCATTCTATCCGCATTCGTTAAGACACAACTATTTGCATAGTGACACTATTTTATAATGGTGGGCTTTTGTTGTGTCTTTAAGAATATATGCGGATATATAAAGTAAAAGTATGCTTAATTTATAAGTATGCTTTTAGTGCATAGTTTCCAGTTATAACTTAATTGACTAGCTATTTGTCCACCCTGTGGATGAATAGCTTTTTTTTTGGGAGGACACTGTGATGCTAGCTTTTGTTTTCACCTAAATCCTGTTTGCTGCATAAAAAATTTCAAGAGCTAAACAGGAGTAAATAAAAATGAGTTTAATTATTAAAGCGAGAAACATACGCTTGGATTATGCTGGGCGTGATGTTTTGGATATTGATGAATTGGAAATTCACTCTTATGACCGTATTGGTCTTGTGGGTGATAACGGAGCAGGAAAGAGTAGTTTACTCAAAGTACTTAATGGCGAAATTGTTTTAGCCGAAGCGACATTACAGCGTTTTGGTGATTTTGCACATATCAGCCAACTGGGCGGAATCGAAATAGAAACGGTCGAAGACCGGGCAATGTTATCTCGCCTTGGTGTTTCCAATGTACAAAACGACACAATGAGTGGCGGAGAGGAAACTCGTGCAAAAATTGCTGCCGCATTTTCCCAACAAGTACATGGCATTCTAGCGGATGAACCAACCAGCCACCTTGATCTCAATGGAATAGATCTACTTATTGGTCAACTTAAAGCATTTGATGGAGCATTACTTGTTATCAGTCATGACCGATATTTTCTTGATATGGTTGTAGACAAGATATGGGAGTTAAAAGACGGTAAAATTACGGAATATTGGGGTGGTTACTCGGATTACTTGCGTCAAAAAGAAGAAGAGCGACAACACCAAGCCGTAGAATATGAGCTGATGATGAAGGAACGGGAGCGATTAGAATCTGCTGTGCAAGAAAAACGCCAGCAAGCTAATCGATTAGACAATAAGAAAAAAGGAGAAAAATCCAAAAACTCTACCGAAAGTGCTGGACGACTTGGGCATGCAAAAATGACTGGCACCAAGCAAAGAAAACTGTATCAGGCAGCTAAGAGTATGGAAAAGCGTTTGGCTGCATTAGAAGATATTCAAGCACCAGAGCATTTGCGTTCTATTCGTTTTCGTCAAAGTTCAGCCCTAGAACTGCACAATAAGTTCCCGATTACGGCAGATGGTCTGAGCTTAAAATTTGGTAGCCGTACTATCTTTGATGACGCTAACTTTATAATACCGCTTGGCGCTAAAGTCGCTATAACTGGATCGAATGGAACAGGGAAAACGTCCTTGTTAAAAATGATATCAGAACGTGCTGATGGATTAACCATATCTCCAAAAGCTGAAATTGGCTACTTTACACAAACAGGATATAAATTTAACACGCATAAATCTGTGCTCTCCTTTATGCAGGAAGAGTGCGAGTACACAGTTGCGGAAATTCGTGCAGTATTGGCTTCAATGGGGATCGGAGCGAATGATATTCAAAAAAACTTATCCGACTTATCGGGAGGTGAAATCATCAAACTGCTTTTATCCAAAATGCTTTTAGGAAAATATAATATTTTGCTTATGGATGAACCAGGAAACTATCTTGACCTAAAAAGTATTGCCGCATTAGAAACAATGATGAAGTCCTATGCAGGAACTATTATCTTCGTATCTCATGACAAGCAATTGGTCGATAATATTGCTGACATTATCTACGAGATCAAAGACCACAAAATCATCAAGACTTTTGAGAGAGATTGTTAATGATAGCCAATCTAATCCGAACATTAATTATTGAACTCTTTAAAGGAAATTAAAAATGACAATTCAAGATATTCAATCACTTGCTGAAGCACACGGCTTGTTGCTTACGGACAAAATGAATTTCAATGAAATGGGCATTGATTTTAAGGTCGTTTTTGCTCTTGATACAAAGGGGCAACAATGGTTGCTGCGTATTCCTCGTCGTGATGGCATGAGGGAACAAATCAAGAAAGAAAAACGCATTTTAGAATTGGTAAAAAAACATCTTTCTGTAGAGGTTCCTGATTGGAGAATTTCATCTACAGAATTAGTGGCTTATCCCATACTTAAAGATAATCCTGTTTTAAATTTGGATGCTGAAACCTATGAAATAATTTGGAATATGGACAAAGATAGCCCGAAATACATAACATCTTTGGCAAAAACCTTATTTGAAATCCATAGTATTCCTGAAAAAGAAGTTCGGGAAAATGATTTGAAAATTATGAAACCTTCAGATTTAAGACCTGAAATAGCAAACAATTTGCAGTTAGTAAAATCTGAAATTGGTATAAGTGAGCAATTGGAAACCCGCTACAGAAAATGGTTGGATAATGATGTTCTATGGGCAGATTTCACCCAATTTATACATGGCGATTTATATGCTGGGCATGTACTAGCTTCAAAGGATGGAGCTGTTTCAGGCGTTATTGATTGGTCAACAGCCCATATAGATGACCCAGCGATTGATTTTGCTGGGCATGTAACTTTGTTTGGAGAAGAAAGCCTCAAAACTCTAATCATCGAGTATGAAAAACTAGGGGGTAAAGTTTGGAATAAACTATATGAACAGACTTTAGAAAGAGCAGCGGCCTCTCCTTTGATGTATGGTTTATTTGCCTTAGAAACTCAAAATGAAAGCCTTATCGTTGGAGCAAAAGCTCAGTTGGGAGTTATATAATTTAAAAATATGATTGCTGAGAACTGCCTTGTTTTGAAACTTGGTTGGCTTTAATTAGTTTTTAGTATTCTTTATAGAAAATGCCTCGATCAAGGGGCATTTCTAACAATCATTTAACATAAAATTTCTTATGTGAAGTAACCTGAATGCAGCGGTGCCCCATTGGGGGCGCGTTGAGATAAGCCTCTTTTAGATAACTTTAGCAACTCGATAGACAGTTGCAACTCCACAATTCACTGCTTTGGCAATTTCTTCCTTAGTCATATTGCCAACTACTAGCAATTCTTTTATTCGTTTATGTTTAGCCTCATTTGCCTTCTTGCCTGTTGGTTTGTAACCCGAACGTGCCAGGCCCTGCTTAATACGTTCTATACGTTTCTCATTGTCTAGGCGGGCCATTGTTGCCAGAAGATCAATCAACATATTGTTGATGAGTTCCAAGATTGAATGAGTAATGCTGTCACTGGTTTGAATCATTTGGTAGGTAGTAGGAAGATCTGCTACGACTAAACGAAGTCCCTTCTCCTGGATCCTGCGCTTCAGCTCTTGAAAATCTCGTTGGGTTAGGCGTGATAAGCGGTCAATACTTTCAACTAACAATGTGTCACCTTGATTTGCTTCTGACAGTAGCTTATTCAATTCAGGTCGGTCTAACTTCGTACCACTATAGTTTTCCACGTACACAATGGTTTCACCCAAATTCAAGTTTTGGTTTAGATCCTGAAGAATCTGCAAAGCCCTTTCTGCATCTTGATCTTTAGTTGAAGCTCGTAGATAAATACGTGTATTCATTTCTATCATTTAATCTTAATTCTATTAGATTAATGATAATACTATCATTTAATTATTGCATTAAGTCTAATGATAGATATTGTATGCGATTTGGCTCGCTATCATTCAGGTATAGTTTATTGATAGAGTTTTTAAAAGTATAATTATATAGCACGATATAACTAAAATTAAATTATGCGACATGCCCTGTCGCATTGTTCAATAAAGAGGGTTTTTTAGTCTTATCAATATCGTAAAATTAATAACTCCAAAAGGATAATTTATATGACTGGCCCTAAACTATTTCAACCAACACAGCAAGACCTAGACGCAATGAAAGGCAAATTGTTCCAGCGATTGAACCAGGAAGAATCGTTTAAACAAGATGCCCAAGCAAAGGGTGTACCGATCCTAAAACGATTAGTTGAAGTGGCAAAATCTGATACAGGGCAAAGCCTTGTAGTTCGTAAATTTCTGCTTGGCTGCTATGACGGTCAAAGATTTCCATTTGACTTAACAGATTTTCGTCAACTTGACTTGAACCTGTTTCAAGACTGCATGGCTATCCTAGCTATGGATCGCTCTCCAACAAGAGAAGTGCATGAGTATTTAGATGGGCCTGAATATAAGGGGTTGGTGAATGGTGGCGCATTGTTTGAACAATGGGCTAAGACAGTTAAAAATTTTAGCTCTACTGATTGACAGGTAATAGGAGAATTTTAATGGCACTGGTTATAGATAATGGTCATTTACTTTATGACGAAAATGATGATCGCTGTAAAGTTTTTGTAAAACAATCTCAAGGAATGCTTTTCGGTTTTGGGGTTTTTATTGATAAAGGCTGTCCTAGTGAGATAAAAAAATATTGGGGTAAATGGGATTGGAATAACCAAGAAAAATCTTTGTTAGGCATCATGGAAAGTGGTGGAAAATGGGATGGTTGGGAAGTTAATAATGTTAATTAATTTGGAGTTAAAAAATGAGAATGGCAAATAAAAATATAGTTGAATGGTCTGATTTAGAAAAAATAATTTAACTAAATAGCCATTCAATAGAATAATAAACCATTAAAAGAATAGCTGGGGAAAGCAGAATTAAAAATCTATACTTTTTATAACCCACATTTTTAAGAAAACTTACATATTTCAGATAAACACAAAATAATCCAAAATAATAAAGAATTACAAAGGCCCACTTAATAACAAAATTTAAATTATCAAAAGGGGTGAGGGTATTTACAATTAAAAAGTCATTTATAGTTTTTCCAAATGCTAAAGGCTCATAAACCATATAGTGATAAATGAAAAGTACATATTTAGCTGGGGCTTCGTATAGCTGCCAGTTCTCAATAGCATTCCAAATTTGAGAAATGAGATAACAGACACCAAAAAAGAAAATTAGGCCGAATGTACCTGGTGTTTTTGAGTAATAAAGTTCAATACTAAATAATAAACAGTAATACTTAGTAAAAAAGTTTCATACCAATTTTCAAAAAAAAGAAAATATATTTATTATTTTCAGCATATTGGAATTTTGGTATGAAACTTTTTTTATTTCAATAGAATTATACTTAGATTAGTTTTTGCGTATAGTATGATACTTCAATAAATATCATTTAAATTTAATATCAATAAAATAAAACACTTATACACAACATAGTATGACACTTTATTGCTTTCATATAGAAACGGCGATAAAACAAGATGAAGCCACATGCCAGTGGTTACGCAATCAATTGGCAACGATTCAAACTGAATTGGA